>PEXZ01000083.1 GCA_002763345.1 Candidatus Micrarchaeota archaeon CG08_land_8_20_14_0_20_59_11 | reverse complement strand
TGGCGCTGAGGTCAATCGTGCCGAACGTTCCGACGAACGCGAACAGAAGCAGGATTTCGATGGAGTTCACGACGACGATGGGCACGATGAGGTCAAGCCGGCGGTAGCGCAGCACGATGAGCGCGGCTACGGCGGCTACCGCCGCGAGCGCGCCCCAGAGGCTGTACAGCAGGAACTCCTTTCCGAGCGACGGCGCGATATCGTAATAGCTTCCGACGGACGTGCTGACGGGCAACCTGCCCCCGCTGAGCACGCTCTTGAGCATCTTGATTTCATTAACCGCGTTTCCGCGCGCCTCTTCCGTTGTGTTTCCGGGCGAAGTGCCCGATATGGAATACTGCGTTATCCTGTTCTCGCGCACGGGTTCGACGCGCAGCGTCGGTGCGGACATCAGGCCGATTGCCTGCCATTCGCGGATGCTCGTCTCGGACGCGCCCAGCTCGCTCCTGCCGCTTAGAAACGCCGGCGCAATCTCGGAGTCTGGTTTCACCAGCAACTTCCTGTCCGTGCCGTTCACGCCGAAGCCCATCGCGGTCAGCGCGGAGACGATTTCGGGGTTGTCGCGGCTGGTGGTGGCGCCGATTAGGACTGCCGAGCGGTTCGAAGCTGCGATTTCCCCCTTCCTCTGCGCGAAATCCTCTGCATAGATGAGCAGCAGTTCGTCGCCCTCCTTGCGCAACGCGTCGCGCACAACCTCCTCGTTCGCCAGCACGCCGCCGGTTATTTCCGTGTTCGTTGCGATTAGAACAGCGTCCTGCGGCCTGTCAAGGAACATGTAAACGGGATAGCCGTACTTGCCGATTGCGGCGGTGGCGAAGCGCTCCTGCCCGTCGCCCGTGACCGCGAAAACGATGTCCCAGCCAACACTCCCGTCGCTCTGCTGGTAAACCTGCTCGCCCTGCGGCCCGCCGACGGCGTTCTGCATCACGTCCTCGCCCCTGAGCGCTTGGACGCCGTCGACTACCGCCTCGAAATGCCCCTGCTCCTTGAGAATCGCCTCGATGCTGCGGATTACCGACGCGTCGGCTTTCGGAATCTCGACGATGATTTCCTTGTTGCCGAGCGGACGGACAACCGCCTGCGACAGCCCGTACTTGTTGATGCGCACCTTGATGACGTCCACCATGGCGCTCATCGTCACCGCGTCAACCTGCTTCTCGAGGGAAATCGGGATGCGCACCCCGCCGACGAACTCGATGCCGAAGTTGGAGTCGAGCGTCGCCGGGTTCAAGTCGCGCAGGAACAACGCGAACAGGGCGAGCGCTACGCAAACGACGACGAGCCGTATCTTGTTGTCCTTGAGCAGCTCAGGCAATTGCGCCATGTTTCGCTTCCTTCTTCTCGACGTACCAGAGAACCATCACCGCGTTCACGCCCCACGTCGCGGCGAAATCCGCGAACGCGCCTATGACCGCAACCGCGCCTATCTGGTAGTACGTGGGTATCTGCAGCATCATCGCGAGCAGCATCAGCACGCCGAACGCGGCTATGGTGCTCAGATTCATCATGACTCCCGTGTGCATCGCATCGAACGCCCGTTCCGCCGGCGTGCCCTCCTTGCGCTTTATGACCTTCGTCGTGAGCAGGATGTCGGTATCGAGCGAGAAGCCGATGAGCATGAGCAGCGCGGCGAACGACGCCAGCGTCAGGGGAACGCCGAACAGCGTCATCGCCCCCGCGGTTATGAATATGTCCGCGAACGCGCCGAACAGCACGGCAAAGGACGGCACGGCGGTGCGGAAAACGGCGAGGACGACTATTGCGGACAGGGCGAACGAATACAGCAGTATCTCCATGACCTTGGTGAAGAAAAACTTGCTGAGCGACGACCCGATTTCCTTGAACGAGTACGATTTCACCTGCATCGTGGCGCTCACCGTTCGCAGCAGGTCGTCGCGGTAGCTGCTGCGGGACGAGTCGACGGCGCGTTCTGCGACGGTCACTGCGGCGTGCGGACTGGCGCCTACGGCTTCGTCGGAGCCGGCCAGCGCCGCGATAGCCGCCGCTTCCTTAATCACCTCGGCGCCCAGCTGCCCGACGCGCTTGTGCGCGGCTTCCGCGTCGTTCAGGGCGGACGCGTTCGTCTTCACGTTCTCCGAATAGAAGCTGTCCGAAATCTCCGCCTGCGTCAGGTTCCTGTCCAAGTCGTGCAGCAGCGCGAGCCTTTCCTCGGCCGAGACGAGCGCGTCGTTCGGCTGAAGCTCTATCTCGATTCCGTTCCCGGTCGGACTCTCGAACGGCCTGACGTCCGCTCCGCCGTAGTTGGAAAGCGCCTTCTTCACCGCGACGGCGTCGGGCTGCCCGTCGGAATAAACCGTGAGCAGCAGGCCGCCCTTGAAATCGATGCCGGGCGTCATGCCGAAAATCGTGTTCTTCCCGGAAGACGCGTTCATGTAGAGCACGAGCCCGGAAAGCAGCAGCAGCGCCGCGGGCAGCGCAACGAGCCACTTGTAATTCTTCCAGAGATAAGGATTCGGAAATTCCATCAAAACGCCCTTTAAAAGCGGAAATAATTACGGCGCAGGTTCTTTAAAAAGCATCTGCTACGCCCGGGTTTTTCTTTTAGTGCAGCTCTCTTGTTTTTTCTTTTCTAGTGCAGGCCGGCCTTTTTTCTTTTTAGTGCAGGTTTTTCTTTTTTCCGCGAAAAAAGAAAAAAGTGCAGGGGAAGGGATTTGAACCCTCGAACCCCTAAAGGAACAGGCCCTGAACCTGTCGCATTTGACCAGGCTTTGCTACCCCTGCGCGAGAAATTATTACGCCCCGCATTGTTTAAAATCAGTTGCTTTTGGCTCCGAGCTTAACGCCGCCGAACGCCTTGCTCGCGCGCTCGCTCCAGAACGACGGCAACGCATTCGACGCGAAACCGCGGAAGGCATCGGAATAGACGTAAACCAAGCCCTTGTCGCCTCCGAGTTTCTTGAAATCGTCCGCCACGCTCTCGTAGACGTCCTTGATTTTCCCGCGCTCGAAGTCCTTCTGCAGCAGGGAGGGGCGTTTCAGAAGCAGATAGTCCGCCTGCCGTATGGTGTTCACCTCGATGTTCGCGGAGTTCTGGCTGATGAACAAAATCGAGATGTCCTTGTGCCTTGCTATGAACAGCAGCTTCGAGAGCAAACGGTTGGCGTCGCTCATCGATTCGCGCGAACTGAATGAAATCCCGCCCTCGTCCGCGAGAAGAACTGCGCCGTTTGGAACGTCTTCCGGCGATTTCACGCTCTCAATCCACGCAGGCAAGCCCGCGTTCCCGAAACCCATCGCGAAAACCCGCCGTCCGCGCGACGCCCAATTCTCAAGCAGTTTCAAACCCAGCCCTGATTTTCCGGAGCCGCGCGCGCCGAGTATGAGCCCGACGGTGCTCTTCGAGGAGTAAAGCCAGTTCTCGAAGTCGTCGGGCGTGCCCTCGAACGCCTTCACCTCGTCAAGCGCGACGTACTGCGCCTTGCGCGTTTCCGTTTTTTTCGCGGCGGACGCAGCCGCCTTCCCGAACAAGCCGGAAACGAAATCCCAAACCGCGCCGGCTATTACTTTGAGGACGTGCCACGCAGCTTTCAGAATCCAGATAATGATGCCTGCGACGAACGAGCCCGCCTTCCTCAAGAAAGATTTTTTCGCCATTTACTTTTCCTTTACGAAGTACAGCAATATAACCGCTGCGGCGCTCAGCCCGATTGCCACCCGGAACGGCGCAGTCATGCCGACGGAATCCCAGAGCACGCCCGCGATTACCGAAGCGGGCAGCGCGAACAATCCCACCGCCATCTGGAAAACCCCGAGTCCAGTTGCGCGGTATTTCGGAGCGATTAGTTCGGAAACGAACGTGCGCTGCACGGTGTCGATTGCTCCGCGGTGCAAGCCGTAGAGGACGAATGAAAGGATGATGCCGAGCAAGCCGCCGAAGAAGATGAAGGAAGCGCAGCACGCGCCCCACAAAACGAATGAAACCGCCGTGACGTTCTTCCTGCCGAACCTGTCCGCCATTTTTCCGAAAGGCAGCGACGTGAGCGAGGCAACCGCCGTGAATATCAGATAAAGGACGGGGATGAACGCCGCGTCGTATCCGCCCGTTTTCTGCGCATACACGAGAAGGAACGAGTAGCTGAACGCGCCGAGGCTGAACAGCGCGCTCAAACCGATGAACAGTTTGAAGTTGCCGTCGATGTTTTTCAGCAAGAAGGGCTTGACGATGCTTCCTGCAGCGGGCTTGTTCTCGCGTATGAAGAAGTAGACGAGCGCCACCGCGATGAAGGACGGGATTGCGGCGAGGATGAACAGGTTGCGGTAGCCCAGCCATCCCAACAAAAAGATGCACGTCAGGATGCCGACAACCGCGCCGAGGTTGTCCATGGTGCGCAGCAAGCCGAAATTCGCGCCCCTGTCGCCGTGCGTCGACGCGTCCGCAACCATCGCGTCGCGCGGCGCGCCCCTCATCTTTCCGGCGCGGTCGAGCACGCGGAAGGGAACGAGATGCTGCCATGCCGCCGAGAAGGCGTAACCGACGCGCGACAGCCCACCGAACGCGTAGCCGAGCCAGACGAATATTTTGCGCCTGCGCCACTTGTCGGAGAGGTAGCCGGAAACCGCCTGCGAAATCGAAACAAGTGCGTCGCCCAGACCGTCGATGAAACCGAGAACGCTCATCGGCGCGCCGAGCACGCCTGTGACGAAGAGGGGCCATATCGGATAAATCATGTCCGAGCCCATGTCGTTCAGGAACGACGCTGCTGCGAACACGCGCACGCGGCGCTTGCGCTCCCTTTCGTCCATGATTGAAAAAACGCGCGCGTTGTTTTAAACGCTTCCTTCAGCGGGAGGGGCGAGCTAGAGATCTTTGGGATAGCCTTGACGCAAGACGTAAGCCGCGACCAGGGCATAGCCCGCCCACAAGACGGCTTCGAGGGGCCACGGCGCCGCTATCTGAAGGAAAGCCCACCAGTTGAACGCTAGGTGAGCCGCGTAAGTTGCGAAAACGCTGTTTGTTCGCGCGTACAAACGCGCCTTGAAATAGCCCGTGACCGTGACGGCCGCCACGACAACGAGTCCCGCTTCCAAGCCGCGCGCTAGCCAACCCAAATGAATCAATGAGAACGCCGCGGTTGCGAGGATGATGCCGGCTTTCTTGCTGAAAGCTTTTTGCGCCCCGCCTGCAGCTGCCTCGCTAGGGTTCCGCTCTTGGTTGTCAGCTCAATGGAAGGATAGCGCGGGGAGCCG
>PEXZ01000037.1:3138-5340 GCA_002763345.1 Candidatus Micrarchaeota archaeon CG08_land_8_20_14_0_20_59_11 | reverse complement strand
AAGAACATCGGCGTCTAACGCTGGTGGGATTGAGGGTTGTTCACTGGCCGGGGGCGGGCAACTGCCCCCGGCTTCTTCAGAGACGATGAGAGGTGTATCGATGGGATGGAAGATCGTCCGCGATTGGGCAGAGGAAGCCCGGAAGCGCAATCGCACCCTCCACCGAGGAGAGCACCTTGATCCAACAAACCCACAATGGACTCCAGGAACTGTCGGTAGTCGCTTTGGCCCTCGGACGTTCGACGCGCAGGGCGTTTGTGTTCGTGCGGCGATGACCGACGAAGAGCGCGCATTCTGGCCAGCGTTGCCGGGGTACAGCGTGGTAGAGACGAACGAAGTAGCTCCCCCCGAAGAGGACGATGAGAAACCGCTGGCGCCAACAGAGGGCGTCGTCGCCAAAAGCGACACCACCCAGTCAGGTCCGGCACCTGAGGACGTAGAACTCAGTTCCGCCACGACGACCTACGAATGCTCACTGTGCGGAAAGGTCGTCGCCAGCAGTCAGGGACTGAAGATCCACGTTGCCAGGATGCACCGCTCTCCCGAGTAGTGCTGAGCCGGAGATTCGCGAGACAGGCGACAGCTTCACTGCCGCATTGACCGCGGGACTGGAAATAGGGAGCACAATCATGGCATACGAAACCACCCACCCGATGGACTCCGCCCGCAGCAAGAATGTGCGCAAGATGAACGAGGCTGCGCGACGGGTGAAACTGGACGACCGACTGAACTCTACGGAACGCACCTACGCCGGCAGCGGCAAATGGCGCACCCGCGCCGCGGCGACAGTCACCGGGCACCTCGAAGTCGTGACCGGACTGGACAGTGTGGACTCCGTGCAACTTACGCTCAAGGGCAGCCTCGCCAGCGGCTTCTTGACCCCGGCACTCGTTTCGTGGAGCGCCTCCGGGACCGCCGGCAGCATCTGGGTCCACGTCTACAAGCACACGTCCACCAGTGACCCCACGCTGCTCGACGCCACCGTCGCCTGCACCGTGGAGTGGGAAGCGGTCGGCACGATTGCAGACGCCGACTAAGCAGCAGGCAGCCCCGCCGCTACGAAGGGAGCAATGAGACGTGGCCTTGTTACGGCCGAACGATGTGCGCGACCGCCTCATAGGAGTGGACCTGAGCGACCTCGCCCCAAACGAGGGTGCTCAGGACCGGCTCCTGTGGGAGGCGGTTGTCGCCGGTCAGGATCGCGTTGCCAAGCGCGTTGATCTGCAGATCGAGCCGGTTGTCGTGAAGGTGTTCCCCGCGGACACCCTTGTGCTCGGAGTGGACTACGACGTGCTGGAACGCCCCTACGATTACCAGGCCGCAGACTGGTACGGCAGTTATGGGCCCATCCGAACACGCCGCCAACCCGTCCTGTCGGTCGAGGGAGTGCGGATAGCATGGGATGCGGACAGCGCCCTGCTGACGTACCCCAGTGGGTGGTTCGAGGCGGTCTTCAAGGGCGTGGGCGGGCTGGTCAACGTCCGGCCCGACGGAGAGAGTACCGCGTCGATTCTCATTTCCGGGGTGGGGTGGTTCTACCTTCCCATGCTCACGGGCGGCTGGGCGCGGCAGGATATGGTTCCCGGCATGGTCGCTATCGACTACACCGCCGGGATGGTGTACACTACCACCCTGTCAGCATCAATGACGGCGGCGGCAACGACCTGCATTGTCGCCAGCATGACTGGGCTGGCACCCAAGCAGTATGTCCGCGTTGAAGACGAGCTCCTACGGGTTAACTCCGTTGTTGCGGCGACCAAGACTTTGACCGTGGCCCGCGGTCAGCGCGGCACCGAGGCGCGCGCGCACGCCAATGGCACAGACGTGATCCAGTGGCGTGATGAGCACAGCAGTCTCCGCCGTGCACTTTCTTCGCAGGCAGCTCTCTACGTTCTCGGCGACAAGCAAGAGTCGGGCAGTGACGGCAAGTCGTCGGTCTCAACCAGCGCCGACGGACTGTCGCAGTCCCGGAGCTTCACAAAGTACGCGAACGTAATCCAGTATCTGCAGCAGGACCTTATCGAGAACTGTGCGATACTGGAGGGCAAGTACCATCCTATCCCTATGGCGGTGATGTAGTCATGACGAAGCGAGAAGCAGCAAGGATATTAGTAAAAGCATTTCACAATCCAATGCACGATACCGACCATGAGCGGCGCAATCACCTCAGAAATGCCGCCGACAAACTCATGGAGGCCAGTA
>PEXZ01000037.1:0-2987 GCA_002763345.1 Candidatus Micrarchaeota archaeon CG08_land_8_20_14_0_20_59_11 | reverse complement strand
GTTGGGTGCCAAGAAGTCTGCACCGGGACCCTCGCTGTCTCCGTCTCCCAAAAGTGGTCCCCCACCAGATATGAGCTGGCTCAAACCATGATCGCCGACGCCGAACACCTGAACCCGGAAGACTACCGCGACCTGATCCACAACCAAGGGCAGGCCATCGAGTGGTATCGCGGCATGGTGTGCCCGTGCACTGACCGCCGCAGCCGAGAGCAGAACCCTGACTGTGCATTGTGCGCCGGCGTTGGTTGGTACTACCAGGAGATGGACGTGTCGGTGTTCAAAGCGCTCGTGACTGGAGTCTCTCCGTTCGTCGAGTACGCCGCGTTCGGCGAGATCATGTCAGGCGACTGCATCGTCAGCACCATGCCTGACGAGATCCCGATAGACGCGCCCGACAAGGTGGTCGCCCCGACAGATCGTAAGGTTCGGCACTCCGAGGTCGTTGTCCGGTCGCAGTCGGGTGACACCGATGCACTCTGGGGACAGAATGTCACCGAGGTGATCTACCTACGAGACCTGACCACGGTCTACGCGGAGATCGAAGACTTCTTGTTGGACGGCGACCAGATTGACTGGTCTCCCAGCGGGAGCACACCGACGGCGGGAACGCAGTACACTGTGCTCTATCAGTTCCAGCCGACGACGTACAAGTGCTTGGGCTCGTTGCCCACACGCCGGCGGGCGGTAGCAGGGACCCTGCTGCCTCAGCGGGCGTTCTGTCGTATCTGGGTCCCGGAGACCCACAGGAGTTGAGTGAGATGACGAAGAGAGAGGCAACGGAGCCCACTGCGTGGTTTCCACACTCCACGGTCACTGGGCGACTCACCGCGCTGCCATGGATCAAGTGGCACCGCGAAGCATCCCTCTTGCCAATAACAGGAAGAGTGGCGTCCACTTCATGGTCCACAAGGCAACCGTAACGACACTCCGCAGTTGATAACCCCATGTCCCTCACCAACCGCCAAACCTACCTCGCCCTGACCGACAAGGTCGGCACCGTCTATGACGAGATCGCCACCATCCTGGGTGGCGCCTCGGGCATTGACACGCGCGCGCAGGAACTCCAGAAGATCCTGATTGGCGATGGCAGCGCGGCCAACCCCGGCACCGGGAACGACGACCTGATCCAGAGCCTGCGGGCTGCCGCCAAGTCGCTCACAACCGCCGCCGGGCAGGAGCAACTTGACGTGCTGCTGTTCTCCGGCTTCTGCGACGACCTCGACGCACACTGCGCGAAGTACGGCAGCACGGTTGACGCTGACATCGTGGGAATGAACTCCTACGCCACCTACTACAACACGAGCATCCCCTACGACGTACTCCTGTGTTGGGAGTTCGCCGCTGTCTGGTATGATTGCCACAAGACATACTTAGGCGCCGCCAACGTATTCTCGCCGGTGACGAACATGGGCCGGTACGAGTACGGAGTCGGGTTCACTGCAGAGACTCCGATCCCCACCGGCAGCAGCAGCTCGCAGGGGTACGCTGAGGTCAACCTGCAGGGCTCCGTCATTGTCACGATCAACGGTACGTGCGCCGTGACAGTGACAGGGACCGACCAGACGGACGCCTCAGCAACGTGGACTGGTTCAGCATCGGACCTGACGGCCGGTTCTACATTTACGCTGACTCCCACAGTAGTCGGCAAGCGGTGTCGGGCGGTAACCAACATCACTGTCGTTGGCACGGCAACAACCGGCTCGTTTCGCGTCCGGTCCACCATTGAGCGAACCATCGCCAATACGGGGGTTCCAATGACTAACCAGATTGCCAGCGCCTACGTTGAGTTCGTGGTGACGACGCAGGTCACCGACCATAAGATCACCACCGGCTGGGAAGTCGCCTACGCCCTCGCCACGCCTGCCATGGACAGCATGGGAGAGACCGACGTAGGCGGCAACTACGGGTGGGCCTCCATACAGTGGAGTGCCTACGCCACGAACTTCGTCAGCGACGGCTTCGATATTCGCGTGACCGTCGATCAGTCCATCCTGGACGACCACGGCGGCAGTTTCACCGTGAAAATCAACTACATCGCCCATAGTGTGGGGACGTAACGTGCTCAGCGCCACAGTCACTTCAACCGGACTCGACGACATGGTGCAGTACCTCGACGAGGTAGCCGGTCGCCTGCGCGACACGGAGCCGCTGCTCAACCGGCTGGGGATCCTCGCACGACGCGAGTTCAAGCAGAATTTCGTCCAAGGTGGCCGCGACCCGACGTGGCCGGCACTTGCCGACTCCACCAAGCTCCAGAAAAGCATGGCCATGATGCAAGGCAAGTTCCCGCGGCGATCTACGAAAACCTTGCGAAAACTCAGTGGTCGCTGGGGGCCAGGCAAGGGCGGGTCCGCACCTTCCACAACACCCCTTGTGGCATCAGGTGCCCTGATGACGGCGGCCACGAACCGCAACGCGAGGGGCAACGTGCACCGGGTGTCGTCCAATAAGCGTGAGCTGGAAGTTGGGACCAAAATCAGGACAGCACGCGGCTTCCGGTACGACATCGCGCACAATGAAGGCACGAAGGGGCCGTACACGATCTCTGCCGGCGGCAACGTCGGAGCCAACGCCTCCCTCCACGGCATGGCGAAACTCGGGATCAAGGCGACTCGGGGAGGTCCGCCCCAGGGCAGCGGCCGGAAGATGCTTCGCTTTCTCGGGCGCGACAAGGACACCGGCCAAATCACCTGGATCTACCGTAGGAGCGTACAGCACCCCGGCGTTTCGCAGCGGCAGTTCATTTACCTGCCGCCTGCCGCCCTCGACGAGATGCAGGAAGCAGTGGCGACCTACGTCGCGGGAGAGTCGCCGTCAGGCGGAGAATAGGAGAGACCGAACCATGCAAACCATCATCACCCGACTGCTGACGGGACTGCTCGGAGCACTGGCGGAGGACGCCATTCGGATTGTCACCGAAGTGGCGCTGTCTGACGCCACAAATGCGCAGAAAAGGAAAGCCGCAGTGGCACAGCTCAAAGCCGCCG
>PEXZ01000066.1 GCA_002763345.1 Candidatus Micrarchaeota archaeon CG08_land_8_20_14_0_20_59_11 | reverse complement strand
GAGATGACGCCCCTGCTCGCGCTCGGGGCGGCGCTGTTCGCGTTCTGGGCGCTGAGGAAAAGGAAATGAGGGCGCAGGCGAGCGTCGAATTCATCTTCGTCGTCGCGTTCCTCGTCACGCTCGCGGTGGTCGTGATGATAGGGGTGCTGCGCGAGACGGAGCTGAATCTCGCGGTTGGCGCTGCTCGGATGGCTGCGTTCGAGGAAGCGAGCGCGGAAGGCATAACGCTCGCGGAAATGGACTACTCGGTTTCACAGGGCATCGTCACGCTTAGGCCCGCGCTCTACGGCTCAGACGCCAGCAGTCCGATTCCAGCTTCGGACGCCATGAAGCGGCGCATCACGCAGAGGGTGAAGCAGGTGCTCGCGCCCTACTCCAAGGATGACAACGCCTACTGCGTAACCGCGACGAACTACAAGTACTGTGCTTGAGATGGAAGACGAAGGGATGTTCCGCGCGTGCGCCCTGCTCGCCGTAATGGGCGTCGCCTGCCTCTGGTTCTTCGGCACGACTGTCAAGCCAGTTGAACGCACCGTTGACGAACTCAACGACGGGGACGTAGGACGGCTGGTAATCGCGTGGGGGCGGATACAGGGGATGCGGATTGAAGGAGGAAATGCCTTCTTCTCCCTGTGCGGCAAGCGCTGCGTGAGCGTGGCTGTTTTCCGCGCCGACAATTTTCCCGTTGATTTCCGCACCGTCAAAAGCGGACGCTACGCCGAGGTGGAGGGCGTCTTCGACGAGGACGGCATAAACGCGCGAAGCGTTGAGCTGAAATGATTCTCTGGCTGCTCGCCGGAACCATAATCGGTTTTCTTGCGGGATTGCTGCCGTTCCTGCACACGAACCTGCTGCTGCAGTTTTTGCCCGCGGTGCCCGCCTTGGAAGGAAGCGTATTCGTCGTCGCGCTGGCGTTCGCGCATCTTGTTTCGGAAACGCTGCCCGCTGTTTTCTTCGCGCTCCCGTCAGCCGGGCAGAGCGCCTCGGTTCTGCCTGCCCAGGAACTCTCGCTGCGCGGCGAAGGCGCCAAGGCGCTGAAGCTGATGCTGCACGGGCTGTTCGGGGGCATGGCTGCCGCGCTTGTCCTGCTGCCGCTGGCGTGGTTCGGCGTGCCGCTGCTGTACGGGGCGGCGAAGCCGCTCACGTGGGCGCTGCTTTCGGGAATAGTAATCGCCTCGTTATGGCGGGATAAGGAATGGAAAGCTGCGGTTGTTTTCGCGCTTTCCGGCATTTTCGGTTTTCTGGTTTTTTCCACGCCATTGCTCCGTGAGCCTTTATTTCCGCTGCTTACCGGGCTTTTCGGAATCCCCTCGCTGCTGAACGCGATGCGCGGCGAAAGGAAGGCGCCGAAGCAGAAGGACTGCAAGGAAGTGAAGGTCGGGATTCCGCTCGTCGCCGTAGGCGCAATTGCGGGGGTTTTTTCGCCATTACTCCCCGCACTTAACCCGGCGTTCCTGAGCGCCGCTGCTTTCATGGCGCTCGGCGAATGGAGCGGCGAGGGCTTCCTCGTGCTGTCGTCGTCGGTGATGGCGTCGAAGATGGTGGCTGATTTCGCGGGCGTTTCCATGCTCGGAAAGGCGCGCTCGGGCGCGGCGGCCGCGGTGCAGGAACTTCTGGGAAGGCCCGACGCCGCGCAGATGGGGATGATGCTCGGCGCAGCTGCGTTCGCGCTTTGCGTTTCAGTGGCGGCGCTTCTGGCGGCATACAGGCTGTTTGTCGGCATCAGAATGGGAAGGAAGGCGTACGCGTCGCTGCTTGTCCTGATTGTTTTGGCGGTTTTCGCTTTCGAGGGCACCGGGGGCTTGTTCGTTTGCGGCGTGGCTGCGGCAATAGGCGTCATGCCGATTCTTTCGGGAACGAGGCGAAGCTACTCGATGGGCGCGCTGATTCTGCCCGCGATTCTCTGGTCGCTCGGCGCGTCCCTCGGCGTATTTTAATAAGCCGGCGAAGTAATGTGTTCCGTATGCGCCGCGGCCAGATTTCAATTGAGATGTTCCTCGCGTTCGCGCTCTTCGCGTTCATACTCTACTGGATGAACTACATGGCGGGCGGGATGCGCGACAGCACCGTGCGGACGAGCGTGCTCAGCCAGGGGATGGTCGGCGCGGGAATCGTAGCTGGCGCGGCGAACGACGCCTGCGCGTTCAACGAAAATATCTCTTTCAGCCTGCCCTGCATCGTCGCAGGCGGCGAGGCGGTGCCGTACTGGGTGAACACGAGCGGCGACGGGATGGTTGCGCTGAGCGCCATGTCCGAAGAACCCCGGACAATTGAGAAAAAAGTCGTCTGCGGAATTGAGGATTTCTCGTTCTACGAGGAGTGCGATGAAACAGGAAGGCGCGCCTGCGCATGGCTGAACACGAGCGGGAAAGCCGCGATAACTGAGGGGGCGTGTCCGTGAAAAGGGCGCAGCTGCTTTCGCTCGACTTCTTCGTGGGCGTGCTCGTGATAACGGGCATTTCGCTCGGCATGCTGCTGCAAACCGGCGAGATGTCAACCCGCAAGGCGCTCGACTACGGCGCGCTCTATTCGAACGAGGCGGAGACAATCGCGCACATCGTCGCGCAGGGCGGCACGCCTGACGCGGACTACTGCCAGATAGTGCGGTACGCAAACGGCACGGAGCTGACGGACACGTGCGGAACCCCGTGCGCACGGCACACGCTGGTGGGCTCGCGCCTGAAGCGGTGCGGGAACACGGCGTGCGTGCTGGAGGCGAGGATATGCGGCTGAGGGGCTTCATCTTCACTGCGGACGCGCTGTTCGCGCTCAGCCTCGTGCTCCTCGTGGCGTACGCATGGAACGCAGTCGGAACCGCGGCGGAAACCGAGCACCTGAAATACGGGCAGAGCCGCGCGCTCGGACGCGATTTCCTCGCGATGCAGTCGGAGGGGCGCATCAACGAGGCGGACTTCACGGCGTTGACGGGACTCAATATTTCATATGCAGTCCCGAAGGACGCGGAAATTGCGCTGCGCGTGGAGCACAGGAAATACCCGGCGCTGTGCGGAGGGCAGACCGTCGTCGGCATGGACGACCCCTGCCTGAAGGGAGCGGACGCAACCTACGAAAACAGCGTGGCAGAGGCGTGGGTGGGCAGATGAGGGCGTTTCTGACAACAATCGTGGCGGCGCTTGTCGTCGTCTCGTTCGCCTCGCTCGCGGGACTCGCGCTCGGCGTCTCGGGAGGCAAGGATTTCTCGCTCGTTTCAACAGAAGCGCAGGACAACGCGTTCGCGTTCGAGGATGCGGCGGCTTTTTACGCAAGCGCGTTCGACGACTGCGCGGCGGACGCAGCGTATGCTTCGTGGGGCTGCCTGCCAGAAAGCACGTTCTGCGGCTACTTCGAAACGAACCTCCCTGCGTATCTGGACAACGCAACCAGCCGCCTGAACGCCAACGCCACGCATGCAATCGGATACTCGCTGGAAGGCGCGGCGTCCTGCGAGGATGTTTCAACTCAGAAAAACGGCGCGACGTACCGCGTCTCCGTTTCCGTTGCGCTGAACACGTCCTCGGCGAACACCCGCAAAAGCGGCGGGTTTGTGCGCGTGCTTGACGCCGAGGCGACCCACGACGCAGAAAGCGGCGTCTTCCGCGTGACGCTGCTGAACGGCGAAACCGCAGTTGCGGGCTACGCGGTGCAGTGCCCCACGCCGACGCCGCCGCCCCTGTCGCCTTAACATTTATAAGTCTGGAATGCGTCAATGGAACGGGGATTCTGTTGATAAGGAAGATGGCTGCGCTCGTTCTGATCCTAGTCGCCGCCATGCTCGTTTACATGCTCGTTCCCATTCCGTCCGCGACGCTGACGAAGGAACAGGCGACGCGGCTGATAATGGACGATTTGACGCCGCTGCGGGCGGCGGGTGCCTACGTTGAGCTGCTAAGCGTCGAGCAGTCGGACGGCGGGTGGGACGCCGATGCGCGCGTCGCATTCAACCCGCACTCGAAATGCCCGACCGTCCAGCGCCGCGATTACACGCTCGTGCCGTTCGGCTTCCGGCCGGAGGAAACGATAAGGAACTGTTCCGTCAAGACGCCGGTTGTTTACAGGGAGGAGGCGCTCATCGACTCGGGCAAGCTTCCCGAGGTGGCCGCCCTCGGCGACGGGGCGCGCGGATGCGCGTTCTATCTGCAGGAATACGCGCAGGCGAACGTGGAGGAATACTGCCCGTGGCTCGACGATGCGGAATTCGCCTCGTTCTCGGCGGGGCTCCCTCGCGCGTCGTGGGTGTGCTATTGGGAGAATAACGGCGCGAAGGCGTGGGTTGCGCTCGACCAATATAACAGAATTCTCAAGCAGGGCTAATAGCTGGAAAGCAGACAGAGCAGAACAACTGCCAACCCAGCCACGCTTTCGTCCAACGTGAACGGCAGATACCTGGCCGCCGCGTAAACCGTCCCGGCAACAAGCGCGATTCCGAAAACGTCCACGGAATCCGAAATCAAAAGTTCTTAATATCCCTTGCCCCCTTATTTCCCCATGGAGTTCCTGCAGGCGTGGTTCGGCGTGTGCCTTTTCCTGATGGCGGTGTCGTGGTGGGCGGACTACTTCCCGACAAGATACTCGTTTTAGGCGTAATAATAGTTGCCGCTCGCCTTCTGTTCCTCGTCGGTTTGCGAGCCCGGCTTGTTCGCGCGCGGCCTGCCGGTTTCCGGATCGCGGCGGAATGAGACGCCCATCTCCTTCAGGAACGAGTGCATTCCCTCGCGCATGGCTTTCGGCGCAGATGCGCGCCCCTCCTTCGCGGGCACGCCCTCGAACACGACGAGGCGGTCGCTCACGGAGTCGATGAACAGGATGTCGTGGTCCACCACGAACGCGGGCTTGTCCTGGGAGTCGCGCGTCTTCCGCACGAGGTGCGCCACGTTGAGCCGCTGCTCCACGTCGAGGAACGCCGAGGGCTCGTCGAGCAGGTAGACGTCGGCATTCGTGCACAGACATAGCGCGATGGACAGGCGCTGCAGTTCCCCTCCGCTTAAATGCGCCACGTCCTTGTCCATCAGGTCGGGAATGTCGAGACGGTGCTTTACCTCCTCGAACGACGCCGCATCCAGCGCCGAGGAGGCGAGCATCTGCCGGACGGTCCCTTCGAACGCGCTCTTCAGGTACTGCGGCTTGTACGCGACCTTCTTCCTTTCCGCGCCGGTTTCGCCCCCGTCGGGCTTCTCGACTCCGGCAAGCATCCTCACGAACGTGCTCTTGCCGATTGCGTTGGAGCCGAGGATGCCGAGCACCTC
>PEXZ01000024.1 GCA_002763345.1 Candidatus Micrarchaeota archaeon CG08_land_8_20_14_0_20_59_11 | reverse complement strand
ATCAGCGTATGTACCGCGTCGCGTCCAACCGCGTCTGGTCGGCGTCGACCGCCTGCGCCGGTGCGGGAGACTGCTGCGCCATCCGCACCTGCTGCTCCATCTTGTGCAGTTCCGCCTCGGCCTTCGCGGCGCGCTTCTCAAGAAGTTTCGTGTCGAATTTCTGCCCCGTGTAGCGCGCGAGGAGCTCGACGAGCGCCTTGGCGCCCTTGCCGTCTATGCCGCTTCCGTTCGTCTCCACGAGCAGGCACGCGCCGCGCATTCCGTAGCCGCGCGCAAGAGCGGGCAGCAAGCCAGCCATGCCCACGACCGGAATTATTTTTTCAAATGACTTCGTCGCGCCCGCCTTCCTCATCTCCCCGTTGAATTTCTTGCTCGTACCCGCGCAGTAGATGCCGCGCTTGTCGTCCGTCTTGCCTACCGCGTAGCCGGCCATTGCGATGACGTCCTTCCCGCCCAAGTCGTCGAAGAGGGAGAGGATGCGCGCGCTTACCTCGTACTGCCCCTCTACGGTAATGGGCTGCAAGTCGCCGCGGAGAAAAACGTAGTCGCGCTTCCCGAGCCGCTTCGCGTAGAACTTCATCGTGAACGGCTTCAGCGCGCCGCTCTTCATCGCGAGCACCTGATTCGGGAAATGCGGGGAATAAAGCGTGGCGAAATGCTCCGCCTTGGCGGTGCCGACGATGTGGTCGACCGCCATCTTCCCGACGAACCCGATTCCGGGAAGCCCCGCGATTAGCACTGGATTCTTCAGCTTGACGGCTTTGCGCGTGATGCGCGACCCGCCTTTCATGAAAGCACTTCTATGATGCGGCAATTAATGACGGCGCGTCCGCCCCTCGGCTCCGCGACGAGGTTGCCGCACTTCTCGCAGTAGACGGCGGTTTTCGAATCTCCGTAAACGACCATGTCCTCTCCGCAGTCGCATCTCACGCGCAAAAATTTGCTCATTGAATCACCGTCACTTCGCAGTCTCCGCCTTCTTCTTCATCCTTCCGCTTATCACGCGCTCGTGCTTCTTCTTGCAGACCGAGCATTCGAGCATCATCTTGTTGCGTATGCCCTGCTTCTTCACCTTCGCCTTGCCCTTCACCTTGCCGTGGTAGCCCGCGAGTTTGCGCTCGTGCTTGCGCGTGCCCCACGAGAGCGTGCGCCCCGGCTTGTACTTGCTGGTGCTTATCTTCACCTTGTGTTCCGTGTGCTTGCGGCACTTCGGGCAGTACGCCTTCATCTGTTTTGGCATCATCATCCTAAATCTCCTCCGCGAGCGCCCTCTTCAGCAGAAGCGAGCCCGCGTCTTCGGGAACATCGAGAATTTCGCCCTTGCGGAACGGGCCGAGCCCGCTTCCGTCCTGCGATGCGAATGCGGGAATGTCCGCGCACGCGCGCAGCCTGCGTTTTTTCCCGACAGGCGCGCACTCCGCGCATTCTCCGAGTTTCTGCATTATATTGACCGCTTCCGTATAAAACCCTTTTTCTTCCGCAGCCAGCCCCTCGCCGTCAAGAACGCCCTTCTGCGAGTCGCGCAGCGCCTTCAGCGTGATTTTGTTGAGGCGGAGCCATGAGAGTTCCTTGAGCGCGCGCGCCATGTCGTCGAACGCCTTGATGCCCGCCGCGTCCCTTGCGGCCGGCTGCAGCTTCCGCAGGTGCTCGCGGTACGCCGCGTAAAAGCCCTCGTCCAGCTGCTGGAGCCCGCCCGCCTTGCGTTCCTCGAGAAGGACGCGCCTCAGCACGTCATAGCTGACTTCCATATAATCCGCGAAAGCATTTGCGCGGCGATGCTTTTAATGCCTACGCCAGAGACGCGCAGCCCTTCAGCATGAGAAGCATCGCGGCAGGCTCGGGCAAGTCAACGGCGACGCCCTCCTTTGTCTCGAACGTTTTTCCCATCAGTTCGAATGCGGCATCCTTTGCAGGCTTCACGCGCACCATGGTTTTTTCAGGAAACGCCAGCGCGTCGGTAAGCGGGTCGAAGGAGCGGAGGTCGCATTTCTTGGCGATTAATCCCGTGCCTCCGTGGATTGTTTCGGGCAGGCGTATCAGGCGAGCAGTGTCGAGCGTAACCTGCTTGTCGAGCACGAGCGCGTGCTTCGCTATCGCGTCGGCCTTCGCCCTTTCCCAGATTTTCTCCGTTCCCTTCACCGCGCCGTAGTTTCCGCGCCGCAGGTTTTCAAGCGCGAGTTTCTTCCTTTCGCCTTCAAGGGGCGATGCCTTCAGCGCAATAACCGCTTCGTCGTACAGCTTTTTCCCCCAACCGCGCGCCTTCTCTCCCGGACCCGTTATCAGTTTGGATGCGCCCCTCTTTTTTTCCTCGTAGAACTCCCGCGCGTCGCCGCGGATTTCCTCCTCCACGAGAAGTTCGCCGCGCGGCTCGCTCGCGTATTCCGCGATTTCCCGCCGGCCGTCCGAACCGAGCTCGCGCACCGCTTCCGAATCCACATGCAGGTGGTAGCCCTTGCTGCCGGAGAAGTTCGCGGATATTTCGTGATGAAAAAAACCAAAGTCGCCCAAAAGGTATTCTTCCAGGAGTTGAAGCGCGTCCTGCCGTGCTGCGTCCAAACAGGCAGGGCATATTACTTCATTGTGCTTATGCGTTCCGATTCTGGGCCTGTCTATGTCGAACGCCAACTCCGCGCCGAGGAATCCCTTGCGCTGCATCGGGCGGCCGTCGGGAATCTGGTAGTAGGCGACGGAGTACGACGCATAGAGCGGCGCCTCGCGGCGCAGGAATTCCCCGAGCTCCTTCGGCGACGGGAACGACTTGTGGCGCTGGTCTATCTTCGAGTTCCAGCCGAAGCCGAACTCGCGCTTCGCGACGTCGCGGGGCGGGAAGTCGAAGCGCGAATAAAACCAGGACACCCGCTCGCGCATGTAATTGTTGGTCATCGCGGTTTCCACCTGCATTTTTCGCATATCTCCGGTGGCGCGAGATTGTTGTCCCGCATGCGCCTGCACGAGAAGCGCACGTTGGGATGGCGGTAAACCCACTCGGCGACGTCGCGCGTCTCACGCGCTGAAAAAGGATGCGTCCCATGGGCGCACCGCCGCGCGTATTCGTCCATGACGTCGAACGCGGCTTCCTTGGAAAGCCCGTCGCGCACGCACGCAATCGCGAGCGCCATCGCGCCGTAGTAGCGGGAGCCCTCGGGTTCGCCCTTCAGCAGCACCTGCACGCAGGGAAGTTCGAGGTTCTTCCCGCGCGCCGTTACATGCGACGGCTTCGGAAGTTTCTTGCGCATCTCCTCCGCGATTTCAAGCACGCGCTTCGGAATCAAGTCGCGCCGCGCGTTTCGGAAGTCGAGTATTTTCCTGCGGACCGCGTTGCGCACCAGCAAGCGCAGCTCGTCGGCGTCGAGCGTCACGGCGCCGTTGTCGAGCGCCGCGCCCGACAGCGAGCCGCCTCCTTTCAGGTATTCGGAAAGCGGAATTTTTCCACGGGAGCAGGACGGAAAGAAATCAGCCGCAACCGCGGGAATGTCGGCGTCGCCGATAGTCTTCGCCATTGCGTCCGCGAACTTCCCGTACGCCCAGCCGTCGTCGAGCGCGTGGAGAAGGAGGCGGGACAGGGCGTATGTTTTGGCGGAAGGGACGTGCGCTTTGCCGGCCAGCGCGTCCATCAGGAACGCGGCGGCGCGTTCTATCTCGTCCTCCTTCAGTTCGCCGTCGACGCTTCCCTTCGACGCGGAAAGAAACGGATACTTCGGTGATTCCTGCTGCATCTGCCCCACAACCCACCTAAAGTTTTTCGTATTCGAATGAGAAGTCAGTCGCGCCGGTATCCGTCCAGTTGAGCTCGAATTTCTTCTGCGTCGGCATGCCTGTTGTCGACGGGATGTCCCTCGCGACTATCGTGTTCCGTATCACCGGCACGCCGCCTGCCTTCACCGCCACGGAAACGATTACCGCGGGCAGCTTTTCCTTGCCCGTGTTCGTGATGTCGCACTCGCCGCGGACGTAGAGCGTCCTGTTTATGCCGTAAGCGGGTTCAACTGGGCGCGAACCCCAGATTCCGAACAGCGACGGCGTTCCGAGGTAGTTGTCGTCGAGCGCGCAGGAAACGTCGCCTGCGCTGCCGCGGCCGAAGACGAACCACAGGAGCACGAGAATAACCGCGCCCATGATCAGGTAGCGCGTGTTCTCGCCGCCGGGCTTGGCGGCTCCTGCGGCGGCGCCTGCGGTTTGCGCTCCAAGTTCCACCCATCCCTTCGGCGACTTCATCTTGTCGATTGTTTCGGACGTCGCCTCGTCCCAGCCCTTCTTGCGCGTCGGTATCTCGTCAAGCCCAGCCGGCGCGCCCATCGCGGCGTCCACCTCTATTTTGTAGGTGTCGTCGGCGACGTTCACCCAGACGCGGTAGAAGGGAACGTAAATCTTGTTCAGCGCGGAAACCGCAATCATGTCCTTCGTGATTCCGCCGACGTGCGCCGCAATCTTCATCGCGGCGGTTTCCTTCGCCTCGTGCTGCGTCACGTTCGTGCTTTCCACTTCCGCGCCTTCCTGCGCGTTCTTCGAGCGCTTTATCGGGCGGTCGAGTATGACCGGGACGAGGTCGTTGAGGTCCCCTGAAAACGCGTTGAGCGCCGTTCTTCCCGTAGGCGTCGGCCCCTGCCCCCCCGTGACGACGTCGAACGAGAACGTCCAGAACGGCGTGTACACGAGCTTTATGTCCGCGACCTCGTGCTTCTTCCAGCCCTTCTGCGCAAGCGACTTCTGTATGATGGACAGCGCCGCCTCGGGCGTCAATTTCGCTTCAAGCGCCAGAGCGTCGAGTATCATATGGGAAATCTTTCGCTGCCGAGTGTTTTAAACCCTTACCCCCTTTCCTTTTTCATGAAGCGGCTCGCAAAGGAACTGCTGTCGCTGAAGGGCGCGACGCAAATCTATCCGCACTCGATTGCCGACGTGGACGCGCTGGCGGGAGCAATCGTGCTTCGCGGCGTCCTGAAGAGGCGCGGCATTGTTTCATCGGTGCATTTGGTTGATACGGCAAACAGGCAGGCCCGCCAAGTTCTCGAAGCGCTGCGCATTCCGCTTCCTTCCGCATCCCCTTCCGCGGACGCGGACAACATTATTCTCGTCGACGTGAGCAACCCCAACTTGCTGGGCAATCTGCAATTGGCCGGGAAGCGCGTAATTGCAATTGACCACCACTTCCACTCGCACCACGTCAAGGGCTACGTCCACGTCGAGCGTGGCGCGGCGAGCACCTGCGAGGCAATCTTTTCGCTGGCCAAGCAGCTCGGCGTCCCGCTAAACGCAAAACAATCCGCGCTCCTTCTCGCGGGCATCCTCTCCGACACGGCGTTTTTTGCGGGAGCGAACGCAGATACCTTCCCGGTTGTCGCGGAACTGCTGAAGAAGGCGGACTACGCGAAGACGGCGGCGTTTGTGCGCGAAGAACCCGACCTGTCGCAGAAGATTGCCGTGCTGAAGGCGATGCAGCGGGCGCAGTACGAAAGGGCAGGAATCGGGATAGTGGCTTGGAGTAATGCCGGTTCCTTTGAATTGGGCGCAGCGCTCGCCTTGGTCGGTGCTGGCGCGGACTTCGCTTTCATCGCCAATCCCAAGGAGGGGCGCATTTCCGGGGCGAAGCGTGCCTCGGCAAAGGGGAACGTGGGCAGGATTATGGAGCGCGCTGGACGCGCCTTTGCGGGCTCGGGCGGAGGGCACGAAAACGTCGGCGGGGCCCGCGGGAAGCCTGAGAAGACGGCCGCAGCCCTTGCGGAATGCCTGCACCTCTCGAAATTGTTACTACTCGGCAATAGCAAGATTTATTAACTTCTTCTGCGAGTATATATACTGTTCCGGTCGGGGGGTTATTTCGGTGGCTCATATAGACATTCGCAAAAAGGTCATCCGCAAGTGGCTGTTCCAGTGCGCCTATTGGCGCGTCTGCGAGTCCTGCGCGCTCAAGGACGACTGCCAGAAGGAGATGAAGACGCAGGGGATTGCGAAGGACTGGATTGCGGAGCAGATTACCCTCGCAAGGAACGGCAAGGACGAGGACGCGGATTCCAAGAAGGGAGTGCGCACGTTCGTGCACGCGAAGAAGCGCTGATTTTGCCACAGCCGGGGAGTGCGCTTATACCCGCTATATCGCCAGCAGCAGCGCAAGCACTTCTTCCCGGAACCCCCTATTTTACAAACAACTTTATAAGCCAACTACTCAAGTAGCAGCAGGGTGTGCCGGCATGAGAGTTGGCATAAAAATAACCACGCTAAAAAAACGGTTGAAAGGGCTCGACCTCGGAGACAGAATGAATACCTACGAAAAGTTTGGATTTCTTAATGAGCGACGAAGCAAGGGTTTGGTGTATCTTGCTGAAAAAAAGGAGTTGGAGCACAATTTGCCGAACTCCTCGGCGTACTATCGCCCAAACCATCGGCTTTTGACCCAATGCAATTAAAACGACCGATTTTTGACCTAATGCGAACAAAACGAATTGCCGGTCCCTTTATTAATGCGCTAAAAATCGCAGGCGGCAAACGCGTCGGCGATATGATAAACACCGCAGGCGGCAAACCCGTCGGCGAACTGCTAAACATCGCAGGCGGCGAACTCGTCGGCAATATGCTAAAAAGCGTAGACGGCAAAATCGTCGGCAAAGCGCTAAACGCCACAAGCAGCGGACGCGTCGGCAGCGCGCTAAAAATAAATTTTTACAAAACAGTTACCTTGATTAATAGACGCAACTGGCAGGAGCTCTTTTCTCTCTCTGCTTCAAAGCGCCAGCAGTAACACGCTGCACACCGCGAGAAGCAGCGCCACCGCCTCTTTCGGCGAGAAGGAGTCTCCCAGGAATTTCATCGAAGCCAGCGCGAGCACGACCGTGCTGAGCCCGAGAACCGCGCTGACGAGCGCCACCTTGCCCTTTTCAAGAGCGGCGATGACGAGGAAGTTGCCGATGACGAAGCAGACAAGGGCGGCAACCAGCCAGGCGAGCATGGCGCCGGATGCGCGGGGGAAGACGAAGAAGTAAAGCACAGCTGCGCAGGCGAGCGCGATTAGTGCTATGACGGGGGTGTTCTCCTGGACAACCCGCGCGAAGTTGAAGTCCTTTGCCAGAACCTTGAACGCGAAATTGCCGCCTGCTATGAGAATCATCGCCGCGAGCGCGTAGACAAGCCAGTTGTCCATATACGGAGACGGAACGAAGGCTGGATTTAAATGGGTTACTTCGTCTTTTGACGAAGGGACAATTGACGTTTGGCGAAAGGGTTTTAATGTTTTAGCGCGCCTAATCCTACCTATGCTTCTGGAAAACATAGACTCACCCAGCGATTTGAAGCGGCTTTCAGTAGCCGAGCTTCCGAAACTGGCGGCGGAGATACGGAAGACGATAGTCAAGACGGTTTCCGAGACAGGCGGGCATCTCGCGCCCAATCTCGGCATCGTAGAGCTGACGCTCGCCATGCACTACGTGTTCGATTCCCCTAAGGACAAGTTCGTCTGGGACGTCGGGCACCAGTGCTACGTGCACAAGCTGCTTACGGGCAGGAGGGAACGCTTCAAAACCCTCCGCCAGTACAGGGGCATCAGCGGGTTCCCGAAAATCTCGGAAAGCGAGCACGACGTCTTCGGGGCAGGGCACGCCTCCACGTCCATTTCAGCCGCGCTCGGAATAGCGCAGGCGCGCGACACCAAGGGCGAAAACTACAAGGTTCTCGCGGTAATCGGCGACGGCGCCATGACCGGCGGCATGTCGTTCGAGGCGCTGAACCAGGCGGGGCACCGCGGCACTGACCTGATAGTCATCCTCAACGACAACTTCATGTCGATTTCGCCGAACGTCGGCGCGATGTCGTTCTACACGAACAGGCTCGCGAAAAAGGTGCCGAACTGGCCCGTTTACAACACGGTCCGCCAGGACATCTACTACCTGCTTTCCCAGATTCCGCCCGAGCAGAAGGAACTGGTGAATACGGTCCGCAGGCTGCGCGAGGCGGCGCTTCAGGTGCTGACAAGCGGGCTGGTCTTCGAGGAACTGGGCTTCACGTACGTCGGGCCTGTTGACGGGCACGACGTTGCGAAACTAATCGGGACGTTCGAGGCTGTGAAGAAGATGCGCGGCCCGGTTCTCGTGCACGTCATCACGCAAAAAGGACACGGTTGCGGATACGCCGAGGACGACGCGCCGCGCTTCCACGGGGTTGCCCCGTTCGATCCCGAGAGCGGCAAGCCCGTTAAAGCAAAAGGCAAGCCCGCATTCCAGGACGTCTTCGGCGAGACGCTCGTAGAACTCGTGAGGCGGAACAGGAAAATCGTGGGCATAACCGCCGCGATGCCGAGCGGCACGGGCACGAACAAGCTCGCGGAGGCGTTCCCCGAGAACTTCTTCGACGTGGGCATAGCCGAGCAGCACGCCGTGACGTTCGCGGCAGGCATGGCTTCCAACGGGTTGCATCCGGTTGTGGCGATATACTCGACGTTCCTCCAGCGCGCCTACGACCAGGTTGTCCACGACGTCTGCCTCCAGAACCTTCCAGTGACGTTCGCTATTGACCGCGCCGGAATAGTCGGCGACGACGGGCCCACCCATCACGGCGTCTTCGATATCGCCTATCTCCGTTCCATCCCGAACCTCGCGATAATGTCCGCCTCGAACGAGCCGCAGCTGCAGGACATGCTTTATACCGCCGTGCGCACGAACGCGCCGGTGGCAGTCCGCTACCCGCGCGGCTCCGGACCCGGCTTGCCGCTCAAGACGGATTTCAAGGAACTGCCGCCTGGAACCGCGGAGTTGATGAAGGACGGCAACGATTGCGTCGCGATAGGCGTCGGCGTGATGGCGAACGCCTGCCTCGCCGCTGCGAAGGAATCCAAGCATTCCGTCGCGGTAATCGATCCGCGATACCTGAAGCCGCTTGATGAAAAGCTCATTCTCGAATACGCGAAGAAGACGGGGCGCGTGCTTACTGTGGAAGACGGCGTTATTGCGGGCGGTTTCGGCAGCGCGGTGCTTGAGCTGCTCGCCGCGAAGGGCGCCGAGGCGAGGACGCACTGCCTCGGCTATCCCGACGAGTTCATCGAGCACGGCGCGCCCGACATCCTGCTCGCCAAGTACGGGCTGAACAAGGAAGGAATCCTCAAGGCAATCGAAAGGTTGTGCGAAAAATGAAACGCCTGTGCGTCCTCGGTTCAACCGGTTCGATAGGCACCCAGACGCTGGACGTCGTCAGCCGCTTCCCCGAACGGTTCAGGGTCGTCGGGCTCAGCGCCGGCGGCAACGTGGAACTCATAGAAAAGCAGGCGAAGCAATTCACGCCCAAGGCAATCTGCGTCTCCGACGAGGAAAAGGCGAAGGAGCTGCGGAAGAAGCTGCCGTCGGTAGAGGTTCTTCACGGCGAGGAAGGGCTTTGCAGGCTCGCGTCCTCCGACGAATGCGATACCGTCGTAATCGCGATTGTCGGCGCCGCCGGGCTGAAACCCACCGTTGCCGCAATCAAGGCGAAGAAAAACGTCGCGCTCGCGAACAAGGAGACGCTCGTCGCAGGCGGAAGCGTCGTCATGCCCCTCGTAAAAAAGGAGGGCGTCTCGCTCATGCCCATAGATAGCGAGCACTCCGCGATTTTCCAGTGCCTGCACGGCGAGAATTGGAAAAGCATCGCGCGCATCGTCATTACCGCTTCAGGAGGCTCGTTCCGCGGCTGGACGCTCGAACAGATGGGGAAGGCGACGCCAGAGCAGGCGCTCAAGCATCCGAACTGGGCGATGGGCGGAAAAATCACGATTGACTCCGCGACGCTGATGAACAAGGGGCTCGAGGTAATAGAGGCGCACTGGCTGTACGGCGTGCCCTACGAGCGCATCGAGGCGGTGATTCACCCGCAGAGCGTGATTCATTCGCTCGTTGAGTTCGAGGACACGTCGGTGATGGCGCAGCTCGGCGTGCCCGACATGCGCCTGCCGATTCAGTACGCGCTTTCCTACCCGGAACGCCTGCCGAACCCGTCGCTCAAGCGCCTTGACCTGACGGAAGTCGCGACCCTGACGTTCGAGAAAGTCGACGAGGAACGCTTCCCGTGCTTCCGAATTGCGCTGGACGCAGGCAAGGCAGGAGGCACGGTTCCGGCTGCGATGAATGCCGCCAACGAAATCGCCGTCTTTGCCTTCCTTCAAAAGAAAATCGGGTTCATGGACATTCCAAGGACGGTTTCGAAGGTAGTCGCGGCGCATCGCGCGGTTGCGTCGCCGTCGCTCGAGGAGATTCTCGCTGCGGACGGCTGGGCGAGAAAGGAGGCGGAGAAACATGTTTCCAAGGCGTAAATCAAGGCAGGTGTCCGCGGGAAGCGCGAAAATCGGCGGAGGCGCTGCCGTAGTTGTGCAGAGCATGTGCAACACGGACACGCGGGACCCGAAGAAAACGCTTGAACAAATCGCCCAACTCGCCGAAAGAGGCTGCGAACTCGTTCGCGTTGCCATTCCCGATGAAAAGGCCGCCGACGCAGTGAAGCTGATAGCGCGTGACTCCCCCATCCCAGTCTGCTCCGACATCCATTTCGACTACAAGCTCGCGCTCAAATGCATCGACAACGGCGTTTCGAAACTCCGCATAAATCCGGGAAACATAGGCGGGGAGGAAAAGGTGCGCGCAGTCGTGAAGGTGGCGAAGGACGCGGGCATCCCGATGCGCATCGGCGTGAACGCGGGCTCGCTCGAGCCCACGCTCCTGAAAAAATACGGGCATCCGACTCCCGAGGCAGCAGTCGAAAGCGCCTTCGGGCACATCAGGATTCTCGAATCCTTGGATTTCCGCGACATCGTCGTTTCCCTGAAGTTCAACGACGTTCCGAGAACAGTCGCCGCATATCGTTTGATGGCGAAGCAGTGCGACTATCCGCTGCACCTCGGCGTGACGGAGGCGGGCACCACGCTCGGCGGAAGCATCAAGTCGTCCATCGCGCTCGGCGCGCTTCTCATGGAAGGCGTCGGCGATACCATCCGCGTTTCACTTACGGCGTCGCCGCTCGAGGAAGTCAGAGTCGGATACGAAATCCTCAAGGATTTGGGGCTGCGCGAGCGCGGGCCCGTCATGACGTCGTGCCCCACGTGCGGACGCACGGAAATCAACCTCATCAAAATCGCCGGGGAGGTCGAGGAGAGGTTGCAGCGCTACCGCGAGCCGTTCCACGTCGCGGTGATGGGCTGCGTCGTCAACGGTCCCGGCGAGGCTCGCGAGGCGGACGTGGGTGTCGCAGGCGGACGCGGCGTGGGCGTGATTTTCAGGAAAGGGCAGGTAATACGCAAGGTCCCTGAAAAAGAAATCGTCGACGCGCTGTTCGCGGAAATCGACGCGATGCTCGGGGAGAGGCGGGGCGCATGAATGTAACCGCGGTTATTGCCGCGTCCGGAAAAGCCAAGCGGCTCGGCGGCATCAGCAAGCAGCTTTTTCCGTTGCTGGGCAAGCCGGTTTCCGCCCATGCCATACAGGCGTTCGAGGACAATCCGCTCGTGACGGACATCGTGGTCGTCTGCGGGGAGGAGCGGATTCCGGATTTCGAGTCGATGGCGAAGGACTTCGGTTTCAAGAAGGTTCGCAGGATAGTCGCAGGCGGGCAGGAGCGGCAGGATTCCGTCTACAACGGCTTGAAGGCGTGTCCGCAGTGCGAAATCGTCGCGGTGCACAACGGCGCGAACCCGCTCGTTACGCAGAAGGAGATTACTGACTGCATCAACGCCGCGAACGAGACCGGCGCCGCGGTCGTGGGGATGCGCGTCAAAGAAACGGTAAAGCGCGTCGGAGCCGACATGTTCGTGCAGGAAACGCCCGTGCGCGCCGCGCTCTGGGCGGTGCAGACGCCCCAGTGCATCAGGTACGACCTCGCCATGAAGGCGTTCGAGAAGGCGCTTGCGGAAAAGTTCTACGGCACCGACGACGTGCAGCTGGTGGAGCGCATAGGCGTGCCAGTGAAAATCGTCGAGGGCAGTTACGAAAACATAAAGATTACGACGCTCGAGGACATAGTGTTCGCGGAGGAGGTGCTGCGCAGGCGCATGACCAAGACGCGCCTGTCATACGACGACGCCATGCACCTCCTGAAACAATGCCTTGGCGACAATCCGACGCGCTACAAGCACGACCTCGAGGTTGCCCGCGTCGCGGTCGAGACCGCCATCAAGCTCAAGGAGAACCTTTCGAAGGGAAGATACTCGCAGGCGTCGCTGGTAAAGCGGATTGAGCTGCTCGACGTCGAGGAGTTGCGCGTCGCCGCGCTTCTGCATGACATCGGCTACGCCGAGCCCCTCAAAAAGGCGGGCGTGCACGCGGTTGATGCGGCAGCTTTCCTGCGGGCGAAAAACGAGGAGGGCGTCGCGCGCGTGGTGCTCTCGCACAACGCCGCGTTCGAGGAGGCGAAGCTGCGCGGCACCGACCTGTCGCAGTACGATTTCGCCCCGCAGGACCTGCTCCCGTCGTCGCTCGCAGCCGAGATACTCACGTACGCCGACCTCTGCGTCGGGCAGGGCGGGGTCGTGATGGGGCTCGACGAGCGCTTCGCGGACATCCAGGAGAGCCTGAAGCCGCAGAACCAGCTGCTCGCTAGGGCGTGCGAACTCGCCGAGGGCAGGCTTCGCGAGGTTTACGGCCGCGTGAAATCGCTTGTAGAGGTGGTTTGATGGACTTCCGGGTCGGGTTGGGGCACGATTCGCACGCCTTTTGCGAAGGAAAAAAATGCATGCTCGGCGGCGTCCTGTTTCCCGGTGAAAAAGGTTTCAAGGCGAATTCCGACGGCGACGTGGTTCTTCACGCCGTCTGCAACGCCCTTTCATCCGCAGTCGGGGGACGTTCCCTTTCTTCCTACGCGGACGAAATGTGCGGGCGCGGAATAACGGACAGCCGCGAGTACGCGAAGGTCGCGCTCGGGAAGGTGACGGATGCGGGCTATTCCGTTTCCAGCGTTTCCGTTTCAATCGAGTGCGCGAAGCCGAGGATAGAGCCGGCTTTCGAAAAGATGCAGGCGTCGCTTTCGAAAATACTCGGCATCCCCGCCGGGAGAATCGGCATCACCGCGACCACCGGCGAGACGCTGTCCGCGTTCGGAAAGGGCGAGGGCGTGATGGCGTACGCCGTCGTGCTCGTGACGAAAAACTAGGCGACTGTTTCGTACGCGCCCGCTGTTCTTTTGTCGAATATTCCGAAAACAGTCGGTCCCGCGCCGCTGACGAGCGCGCCTAGCGCGCCTTTTTCCAGCATGCGCTTCTTCGCTGCTGCGCATTCTGGGAACGCAGCCAAGACAACATCCTCGAGAGAATTGCCGAGTAATGACGCCACGTCTGTTGCGTCGCCGTATTCGACTGCGTAGGCCATTTTCTCCGCGTCAAAGCGCTTTTTCTTCGCCAGCTTGTCGTATTCGGAGTAAACCCACGCGGTTTTCTTTTCCGGGAGTCTTACCTTCGGGGTTTCGAGGAGCACGTAAAATCCCGCTTTCGGCTCGAGCTTGGTCAGGTTGAATTCCCTGCCCCTCGCGAGGCAGCATCCCCCCTCCAGAAAGAAGCAGACGTCCGAGCCCACGGCGCGCCCCAGCTCCATCATCTCCTCCTTCGTCAGTTCAGTCCCGTACAGCTTGTCGAGCGCGCGGATTACCGCAGCCGCGTCCGAGCTGCCACCGCCGAGCCCAGAAGCAACCGGTATGCGCTTTGTTATCGAGATTTTCGCGCAGCAGAGCATTTCCGTCTTCTCGAAAAACAGCCGCGCAGCTTTTTCCGCGGTGTTGTTGCGGATGTTTCCAGCGCATTTTACCGAAAAATCCCCCGCCTTTTCGACGACGACGTCGTCGTGTAGCGAGATTTCCTGGAAAACCAGGTCCACCTGATGGAACCTTGCCGGGCAAGTGCCGCCGCACGCGGCGTCAGGCGAGTCCTCGGCGCCGCCCGCGTCGAGAAGGAGGTTCACCTTCGCGTCTGCTCGTTCAGTAACTTTCAAGCCTCTTCACCACCTCGTCGATGACGAAGTCGGGCGTGCTCGCGCCGGCTGCGACGCCGACGGTTTTCGCGCCCCTGAACCATTCCTTCTTCAGCTCCCTGGCGGTTTCGATGTGGTACGTGGGCGCGATGCGCCCGGCAATCTGCGCCAGCCGTCGCGTGTTCCCGCTGTTCCTTCCGCCCACGACGACGATGACGTCCACCTTCCCCGCGAACCCCTTCACCGCCTCCTGCCTTTCGCCCGTGGCGCTGCATATCGTGTTGAATACGCGGAGTTCCTTCGTCTTGTTGAACAGTATCGGGATTATCTTGCCGACAACCGCCTGCTCCTGCGTGGTTTGCACAACCACGCCCATCTTGCCGCACATCTGCAGCCGTTCCGCCTCTTCGGGCGTTTCGATTACCGTCGCCTCCTTCGCGTGCCCCTTGATTCCGCGCACCTCTGGGTGGTCCTTTTCGCCGATGATGACAATGGCGTATCCCTCGTCGTGGAGCATGCGCGCGTAGTCCTGCGCCTTTTTGACGAAAGGGCACGTCGCGTCGACAATCTCGATGCCCTTGCTTTCGAGCACCTTGTAGTCCTCCGGCGGAATGCCGTGCGCGCGTATTATCACCGTGCCCCTGCGGGCCTCCCTGATTTCGTTTATTTCCTTTACGCTCATGTGCTCGAGCCGTTCGATTGCCTGCGGGTTGTGCACAACCGGGCCGAGCGTGTGGACGGGCCCCTTCTTCTTGGACGCTTCCTCCGACAGCTTCACGGCTCTCTTGACCCCGAAGCAGAAACCCGCCTTGCTGGCGCGGACGACCTTCATCAGACATCCCTCTCTATGACGTAATCAATCAGCGCGGCCAGCGCGTCCTTCGCCTCGCCCCGCCTCGCGTCCGCGAAGCTCTTTTCGAAACCGGATTTTGCTTCCTCCGCCAGGCGCCTCGCCGTCTTCCGCGCGTAATCGACGCTTCCGCAATCCCCCATCGCCTTGAGGACCGACCTTACCTCCTTCGCCGTCTTTTTTTCGCGGGGTTTGTTCATGATTTTCATGATTTCCTTTTTCTGCTTGTAATTGCAGTGCTCCATCAGGTGTATCAGCAGCAGCGTGCGCTTTCCTTCGTAGACGTCCCCGCCGATTTCCTTTCCGTATTTCTTCCCGCCGACCGCGTTCAGCAGGTCGTCCTGAATCTGGAACGCCACGCCCCACTTGATTCCCCACGAGTCGAAGTTGCCCTTCAAACCGCCGCGTCCTGCGCAGATTGCGCCCAGCCTCAGCGGCGCGACCACCGTGTAATAGCCCGCCTTCTCCGCAGCCATCTCCAGGTAGTCCCTCTCGGTCAGGTCCCATTCCTTTTCGCGCACCCAGTACATCTCGCGCATCTGCCCTTCGGTCGTCCTGTTGCTCAGCGCTACGAACTCGCCGGCTATCTCCAGCGCCTTTTCGTCGCCGAGCGCCCCGCGGTTCGCCATCAGCGTCTCCCACACCTTGACGAACGTAGCATCGCCCGCATTAATTGCGTATGGCACGCCCCAAATCCGGTGCAGGCACGGTTTCCCCCTGCGCAGGAGGCTCTCGTCCTCCATGTCGTCGTGAATCAGGAAGAAGTTTTGGAGCAGTTCGAGCGCAACTGCGGTGGGAACCGCCTGTTCCTGTTTGCCCCACCACGCTTCGCACGAGAGCATGCACAGCGCCGGCCGCAGGCGCTTCCCTCCGCGCAGGTTGTAGTCCCACAGCATGTCCATGTAGTCGCGCTTCCAGCCGGCGCCCCCGCGCTTCGGCAGGAACAGCGGCAGGCTGGCGTCTATTGCCCGCGACTTCTGCTGGAGAACCGACAGGACGTCCATATATAAAACCACCCCCGCGGCATTAAAAAGCGCTTCCCTGAGCGTCTTGGGGGAAACCCAGGTTTCCCCCGAAACCCTCGGATTCATCCCCCCTCCATTGGAGGCGAGCGAAGCGAGCCGAGAAAGAAGTGCTTTTAGTGCAGGTTTTGCGAGTCGCTTGGTGGCGACGAGCAAAAAGTGCTAGCAAACCTCGTCGAGAAAATATCTGTGGACGCGGCTGTCTTCCGTGAGTTCGGGGTGGAACGCCGTTGCGAAAAGATTATCCTGCCTCGCCGCGACTGTGCATTTTCCGTACCGCCCAAGGCTGCGGCACTTCCCCCAGACCCTTGTTATCGCAGGCGCGCGTATGAACGCGCACGGGAACCTCCCGATGCCTTCTATTTTCACGTCCGCTTCGAACGACTCCCGCTGCCTGCCGAACGCGTTGCGTTCAACAGCCGCGTCCATCAGCCCCAGGAGCCGCTGCCCTTTTGCGAGCGCTTCGCCTTCTTTGGCGAGCAGTATCATGCCTGCGCACGTGCCGTAAATCGGAAACCCCTGCTCCGCCATCCTCCGCACGCGCTCGAAGACGCCCGACGTTTCCATAAGATTTCCGATTGTCGTAGACTCGCCGCCGGGGATTATCAGCGCGTCTACGCGGTCAAGGTCGTCGGCGCGCCTCACCCATTTTCCGCGTGCGCCCGCGCGTTTCAGCGCATCCACGTGCTCCGAAACCGCTCCCTGCAATCCGAGGACGCCTACGGTCTTCATGTGCTTCGTTCCTGCATACGCTCCCCGCTCGGCACGTCGCCCATGCCCTTCATCGGCACTCCCGCGTTCCGCGACGCCTTAAGCACAGCGCGGGGGTCGTCGTAATCCCTGGTCGCCTCGACAATCGCCTTCGCGATTATTTCGGGCTTTGACGACTTGAATATCCCCGAGCCGACGAACACGCCGTCAACGCCCAGCTGCATCATCAACGACGCGTCCGCGGGCGTCGCTATTCCGCCTGCTGCGAAATTCACAACCGGCAGCCGCCTCAACGCGGCGGTTTCCCTGACAAGCGCTGCAGGCACTCGGTATTCGCGCGCCTTCGCCCCGCAATCCGCGCCGTGCAATCCCGCAATCTCCGCACCAACCACCCGCACGTGCTTCACCGCCTCGGCGACGTTTCCGGTTCCCGGTTCGCCCTTAGTGCGAATCATCGCGGCGCCCTCGTCTATCCTGCGCAGCGCTTCGCCGAGGTTCCTGCAGCCGCAGACGAACGGCACCGTGAATTTTTTCTTATCTATGTGCCTGCTGTCCGCCGGGGTGAGCACCTCGGACTCGTCTATCATGTCCACGCCGATTTCCTGCAGCACCTGCGCCTCGGCGAAATGCCCTATCCTGCACTTCGCCATGACCGGAATCGTCACCGCCTTCATGATTTCCTCTATGCGCTCGGGATACGCCATGCGCGCCACGCCGCCGAGCGCGCGTATGTCCGCGGGAATCGCATGCAGCGCCATCACCGCGACCGCTCCCGCCTTCTCGGCGACGCGCGCCTGCCGTGCGTTCACCACGTCCATGATTACGCCGCCCTTCTGCATGGCCGCAAACCCCCGCTTCAAACGCTCGCTGCCAGTCTTGATGCGCATTATCATCACCGCCCCATAATCAGCGCATTGCTTTCGCCGTCCGCATTAATAAAAGTAGCCGATTCGCCGCCGACGCCGCCTTCTGCGTTGGTTTAATAAAGTTGACGCCGCTATATCTGTTCAAGAGGTGGACGTATTATGAAATTGGTAATCGAAGACGCGCAGCGGAAGAACGTTTTCTGGCCTTCCGAAGAGATGAAGAAGCGCGCCTGGGTGTCCGACCCGTCCATTTATGAAAAGGCTAACAAGGATCCCGCTTCCTTCTGGGCAAAACTTGCCGAGGAGGGACTGCATTGGGACAAAAGGTGGGAGAGCGTTTACGAGCATTCTCCAGGAGTCCTGAAGTGGTTTTCCGGCGGCCGCATTAACGCCTCCTACAACGCCCTTGACCGGCACGTGAAAGCCGGCAAGAAGGACAAGACCGCCATGATTTGGGTTCCGGAGCCGACGGACCAGGAAACCGAGAGGTTCACCTACGGGGAGCTTCTGACGCAGGTGAACAAGTTCGCCAACGTCCTGAAAAAATTGGGAGTCGGAAAAGGCGACCGCGTCGGGATATACCTGCCGATGATTCCCGAAGTGACGATAGCCATACTCGCGTGCGCGAGGCTCGGGGCGCCGCACACCGTCGTCTTTTCGGCATTCAGCGGCAAGTCCCTGAACGACCGCCTGATTGACGGGGGCGCCAAGGTGCTGGTTACCGCGGACGGCTATTACAGGCGCGGAAAGCCGCTCGACCTGAAGGTGAAGGCGGACGAGGGCGTGGCCGGCTCGGCGGTGGAGAAGGTCGTAGTCGTCAAGAGGACGGGGTTGGACGTCAAATGGAATCCCGAAAAGGACGCGTGGTGGCACGAGCTGATGGAAGGCGCAAGCGACTCCTGCGAGCCGGAGTCAATTGAAAGCAACGAGCTGCTTTTCCTCCTTTACACGAGCGGGACAACCGGCAAGCCGAAGGGGATAATGCACGGCACCGGCGGCTACCTCGCGCAGGCGTACTGGACGACGAAGTGGGATTTCAACCTGCACGACGACGACGTGATGTGGTGCACTGCGGACATCGGCTGGATTACGGGGCACACGTACGGCTGTTACGGCCCGCTGCTTACGGGTTCGACCATGCTGCTGTTCGAGGGCGCGCCGGACTACCCGGATCCCGGAAGGTTCTGGAAAACAATCGAGGAGAACAAGGTTACGGTTTTTTACACCGCGCCTACCGCCATACGGATGTTCGTGCAATTCGGCGATGAATGGCCGAAGAAATACGATTTGAGCAGCCTGAGGCTTCTGGGAACTGTCGGCGAGCCCATAGACGAGGACACGTGGCTCTGGTATTTCGAAAAAATCGGCGGAAGGAACTGCCCGGTGATTGACACGTGGTGGCAGACCGAGACTGGCGGCGCGCTGATAAATTCGCTGCCTGGCATCGGGCCGTTCGTTCCGACGGTCTCGGGAAGGAGCTTCCCGGGAGTATTGCACGCGGTGGTGGACGCCGACGGCGCGGAGGTACAGCCTGGCGAGAACGGCTTCCTAGTCCAAAGGCAGCCCGTCGCCCCCGGCATGCTCAAGGGTGTTTACAAAAATCCGGAAAAGCACATGGAAACCTACTGGTCCAGATTCGGTCCGGAAACCTACGACACCAGCGACGGCGCCAAGATTAACGGCAACGGCGCCATACGCATTACGGGCAGGGTTGACGACGTGATGAAGGTCGCGGGGCACAGGCTCTCCTCGGCAGAGGTGGAGAACGCCATAGCCGGTCACGAACTCGTGATGGAATGCGCAGTTGTTCCGAAGCCCGACAGCATGAAGGGCGAGGTGCCCATCGCATTCGTCGTTCTCCGCGATGCGTCGAAGGCGTCCGAAGAACTCAAGAAGGAGCTGGTGAAGTACGTAGCCGACTTCATCGGCCCGACTGCCAAGCCCTCCGGCGTATACTTCGTGCACGACGTGCCGAAAACGCGTTCCGGGAAAATAATGAGGAGGGTTCTGCGGGGCATCGTGCGAGGGGAAGAGAAGCTCGGCGACCTGACCACGCTGATAAACCCCGAATGCGTGGACGGGATTAAGGCGGTGGTTCAGCGGGAGCGGCAATGAACCTGTGCTTCCTCGGCGCCTGCAACGAGGTCGGAAAGAGTTGCTTTTGGCTTCAGGCTGGCGAGGTGCGCCTGTTCCTCGACGTCGGCATCCGCATCCACGACGGGAACCTGGCGCCGAACCTCGAGCAGCACCAGGCGGACGCGGCGGTGATAACGCACGCGCACATGGACCATTCCGGCGCGCTTCCCGCGCTGTACAAGCACCACGACATTCCCGCGTTCATGACGTTCCCCACCATCCCCGTGATGAATCTTTTGCTCGCAGACTCGGAAAAAGTGGCGCTGCAAAATCGCGTTCCGCTTCCCTATTCCTCCCAGCACGTTAAGCGGATGAACAAGCGTTTGACCGCGCTGTCCTACGACTCCGACTACCAGTTCTTCGACGGAACAACTCTGCGCTTTTTGGACGCGGGGCACATCCTCGGCAGCGCGCAGGCGCTCATACGAAACAAGAAAACCCTGCTCTATACGGGCGACTTCAAGACGACGCCGACGCGCATGCATGACGGCGCGAAGCCGCCGCAGGAGGACGTGGACGTACTCGTCACCGAAAGCACTTATGCCCAGCGTACCCATCCCCCCCGCGAGGAGTTGGAAAAGCAGTTCGCCGACGCGGTTAACGACGCGATTGCCGAGAACCTCACAGTTCTCGTGCCCTGCTTCGCCGTCGGAAGAACGCAGGAAATCCTACAGGTGCTTGCCGCCCGCGTCCGTGCGCCCGTCTACCTCGACGGCATGGGCAAGACGGTTTCGCAAATCGCGTGCGACTTCCCGTCGTACTGCCGGAGCTCAAAGGCGCTTTTCTCCGCGATGGAGCGCACGACGCTCGTGGATGACAGGGAGATGCGCAGGCGCATCTCGAAGAAGCCCTGCGTAATCGTCTCAACTGCGGGGATGCTCGACGGCGGACCCGCGCTTTCGTACATGCGCGAACTCAACGCATCGGGAAAGGGCGTCGTCTTCCTTACCGGCTACCAAGTCGCAGGCACGAACGGAAGAATGCTGGAGGAGCAGAAGAAAATCCGCGATCACGGACGGAAGATGGACATCTCCCTTGCCGTGAGGCAGTTCGACTTCAGCGCGCACGCCGGCGCGGAAGACTTGCTGGAATATGCGCGCCGAGTTAATCCCGAAAAAATCTTCTGCATCCACGGGGATACGGGGGTGTGCGACGCGCTCGCGGAGCAGCTCACCGAGGAGGAGGGCTTCGACGCAATCGCGCCCGAGCAGGACAAGAAGTACGAGGTCTGACTACTCCTTCTTTTCTTTACCGAGCCATTTTCTTACGCGAGAACTTAGTTTTCTCTTCAAATTCAAGTCGTAGCCGAAGAAAGTAAGTGTTCCAAATTCAAACAATTCGAACAAAACTATTCCAATTCCTATCGCAAAAGTAACCTGAACGACGGTTATATTGTTGACAAGATTAGTATTCAGTACGCTAATTTCGTTTCTTGTGTTGTTAATTTGCATTTCGACGTTTTGGACTTCTTGTTTAAGGTTCTCAAAATCTCTTTTAGTCATTAGTTGTTCATTTTCTGCACGGCAATCACCCAACCTGCCTTGGAGATTGTCGTTTTGTGCCTTAAGCGTTGCGATTTCGTTCTGTTGCTGCGCGATAATTGCTTTTTCATTGGCGCAGGTAAGGGCGTTTCCTACCTGAAGGAGCAGGCCAACGAACATTAGCGCGACAATACCCAAGAACAGCGTGCCGACTACTTTAACTATGTCTTCGCTCATTTAGTCGACGCCCTTTTCTATAGTCCTGCGCTCTTCATCCGTTATGCCGTAAAGTTCGTAAACTGAGTTGTCTAGTTGTTTTTCTAGTTTCTCGGCGCTTCTGCCTTGTTTTTTCTCTTTATGAATCTCCCTTGCAAGTCCCTCTATTTCATGGGCAGTTTTTTCCTCTTCGGCATTCGCCGGTAATCTTATAGGTAGTGCCTCGATTTGACCAGTCCGCAGTTCTATGTAATTTCCGCCCATGTGTGTCGAGAAGAACAGTTTGTTAGCATAGAAGTTAATGAGTTTTGAATTGAGAATTGCCTCCAAAAACACCAGTGACATTTTTTTCTTTGGCTGTATAACGTACGTGGTGTTTATTGCGCCGTATTCTTGATTTATCGCCGCCGTGAGCCTCAGGCATAGTTTTCTCATTAGAATATGCGGTTCGTCGGGCGTGTCCTTTACGTTCCTATCGATATAATTTTCTCTCCAGCCGACGAAAAACGGTTCGACATCTTCGTTGCTAACCGCCTTTACGAAATTTTCTTTCTGAAAGTCTGGTTTTTTATCTAGTTCGGCGCGACTAATTACCGCCTTGCTTGTCGGTTTTGGCCTAAAGACTTTCAATATAAGTTCGTTTTCACTTATTTTTTTGATGATTCTGAGTTCTTTTTCTGACTCGACTGCCGGAATTACTGAGTTGTAGAGCCCTAGAATCTGAGAGGGTCTGATTTCAACAAAATCTATTTTTTTCGTAGAAAGTTGTTCCTCATTTCTTACCCTGCCAAAAAGTATTGGCTCATCACTTGGCGAAGTTCTTCTTATAACAAAAATTATCGGATAGACGGACGCTTCGAACCACCTAATCTCTGATGAGTCGACAACCTGTTCCAAAATCGATTTTTCCAAAATAAACCTTCTCGTTTTTGTTGCATAGTCGTTCGAAAGCAGTTTGTTGGAAACGATGTAGCTTATTTTTCCATTTTCTTTCAAGAAGTCGAACCCGCGTTTTATGAACGGTATGAATATGTCTGCCTGGCCTTCCATGACTTCGGCATAGTTTTCTTTGAGATACGCCTTTTCGTTTTCTTGTTCATGCGTCCTTACGTAAGGCGGATTTCCGACAACAAAGTCGTATTTCTTCTTCTTCAGGTCGTCAATCGCAACCCTGTCCTGCGCGAGGCTCTTGCCCGTCGGACTCTGGTATCCCACGAGGCTTGTCTGGTCCGTGGGCAGTTCCAGCGAATCCGTCTGGTAAACTTGGAAGCGCGGCACCTGGAAGCGGGGGTTTCCCTTTACCGCCTTGATGTATAAATCTATTATCTGGAACAGGAGGTTCATCTCCGAGATGCTGACGGCGAAGGGATTGATGTCGAAGCCGTGGACATGCGTTGCGACGCCCCTGACGATTTCCTCGCATTCGGAGGGTGAAAGCCGGACGTAAACGTTCTCCCATCTCCTGCTGTCGAGCGCCTCCTTCGGCGTCGCCTTTTCGAATTTCACGGCGTAGCGCGCGATTAGGCGGCGCGCCGCGCGCACGAGAAACCCGCCAGAGCCGCAGGCGGGGTCTATCAAATCCTTCCCATCTATCGCCTTGGACGGGACGTATTCCGCCGCGTCGAGTATGTAGTCGATTACCGCGTCGGGCGTGTAGAACTCGCCGAGTTTCTT
>PEXZ01000038.1 GCA_002763345.1 Candidatus Micrarchaeota archaeon CG08_land_8_20_14_0_20_59_11 | reverse complement strand
CGTGGAGGGTAAAAAAGCGCTTGAAGGAAAAACCTGTTGCTGCTGAAAAAAGAGAAAACGCGCTAGAGGATTCTTCCGACGTTCACGCCGCTCGCCTCGAGTTTTTCGAGTTCCAAGCGGGTGGCGCGAGCGTGCTCCTGTATGAAGCGTATCTGCTCGGCAGTCAGGTGCTTGAAGCGCCCCTGCATCCGCAGGTAGCCGTCCACGGGCTCCAGAGTCGGCTTGGCGGACATCGAGAATTTGCCGTCCTCGATTTCGAACAGGTTCCACAAGCCCGTGTTCACCGCCATGCGCGCCACCTCCACCATCTTATCGGCGGGGATGCGCCATCCGAGCGTGCAGGGCGCGTACACGACGATTAAACGGAAGCCCTTCATGGCTTTCGCCTTGAGCAGCTTCTTCTCCAGGTCGGGAAGGAAGCCGACCGACGCGGTGGCGACGTACGGGATGCCGTGCGCTGCTGCGATGAATGCGAGGTTCTTCTTCCACTCGTGCTTCCCGCCGATTTCCTGCGGCGACGTCGTGGTTGCCGACGCAAACGGCGTGGCGCCCGAGCGCTGGACGCCCGTGTTCGCGTACGCCTCGTTGTCGTAGCAGACGTAAATCATGTCCTCGTTGCGCTCCATGGCGCCGCTGAGCGTGCCGAAGCCGATGTCGTACGTCGAACCGTCCCCGCCGATTGCGACGACGGTGTCCTTGCTGCGCCCCTGCTTCCTGAACGCCCGCGTTACGCCCGACGCGACTGCTGCCGCGTTGGCGAACACGCTGTGCACGTAGGGAACCCCCCAGGAACTGGCGGGGTACTGCGTGCTCACGACCTCCATGCAGCCCGTCGCGTTCGCAACGACCGTGTCCTTTCCGAGCGTGTTCAGCACCCAGCGCATGCAGAGCGCGCAACCGCACCCTGCGCAGGCGTTGTGCCCCTTGATGAACAAGTCTTCAGCCATTACAACCACAAATCCTTCTTCGCGTCGAACGTCTTCTTGATTTCGCCCACGGGCACGTCCTTTCCGCCGAGCCCGCAAACGACTGAAACAACCGGCGTTTCGCAGTGGAGTGCCGCCCTGACTTCCAGCGCAAGCACTCCGCCCGAACCGACGCTCACGTCCTTTTCAAGAACTATGATGCGCTTCGCCTTCGAAAGCGCCTTCGCAAGCAGCTCGGCGGGGAACGGGCGCATGCACTTCACGCGCAGCAACCCCGCGTTCTTCTTCTCGGTGCGAAGCTCGTCGACCGCGACCTCGGTATTCTCCGCAAGCGAGCCCATCGTGACGAAAACTGTTTCCGCATCGCTCGGTCCGTAGGCTTCGAGCAGGGCATGCTGGACGCGCCCGAATTTTTTCGCGAACTCGGACGCGACTTCGGAAATCGTCCCCGCGGAGGCGAGCAAATCGTCGTGATGCTTCTCGCGGACTCCCTGGTAGTATTTCGGCGGGAAGAACGTGCCGAACGACATCGGATTGTCAGTGTCGAGAAACAGTTTCGGCTTGAACGGGGGCAGGAACGAGTCGATTTCCTCCTGTTCGGGCAAATCCACCTCGCACACCTCGTGCGTCAGGTAGTAGCCCTCAAAACACACCATTACGGGAAGGTCCGTCTTCTCGGCGATTTTGTACGCCTGTATGACGGTGTCCGCCGTCTCCTGATTGTTCTTGCAGTAGAGCTGAATCCAGCCCGCGTCCCTCTGCGAGATGGAGTCCTGCCAGTCGTTCCAGATATTAAGAGGGGCGCCGATGGCGCGGTTCGCCACCACCATGACAATCGGGAGGCGCATGCCCGAGGCGTTGAACAGCACCTCGTGCATGTAAAGCAGGCCTTGCGACGACGTTGCCGTGAACGTGCGGCTGCCTGCGACGCTCGCGCCTATCGCCGCGCTCAACGCAGAGTGCTCGGACTCGACGGTGATGAATTCGTAGCCGTATTTCGGTTGCAGGCGCGAAAGCTCCTCGGGTATGTGCGTGCTCGGCGTTATCGGATAAGCCGGGATGACGCTAGGGCGACAGCGCGCGACAATATGCGCTACTGCTATGCTCCCTTCCATCATCCGTTTCATTTATTCAGCCCAGCAGGTTCGGCGGGTACATCAAATACAGCATTCCCGCCATCCCGATTGTAAGGAACAGCAAGCCGAGGTAAAACAAATTCTTCTGCCACTGCTTCGACAGGTCGAAGCCCATTTTTTTCGTGTGCGCTGCGGCGCTCGCCAGTATCGCGCCGACCGCCATGGCGCCGACGGTTGCCCAGAACGGCGCCCAGTAAATAGGCCCGCTGCGCGTGATTCCGTCCGCCACCTGTATCAGCCACGCGCTTATGAGCACGAGCACCAGGCCGCCGACGATTCCCATCATCGAGGATGACCAGAACTGCTCCGCCTTCTTTTTGTCGAGCAATCCGAGCAGGCGCGCGTTCCACGCGTACGTCGCGAGCCACGCGCACGGCAACAGCACCAGCATTCCCAACCACAGCCACCAAAACATATCGTCGCCCCCCTTTCCCAAGCTCCCTTATTTTTCGTCCTCCATCCGTATGGCTTTCACGGGGCACTCGTTCGCGCAGATTCCGCAGCCCTTGCAGTAGTCGTAGTCCACCTTGGCTTTCTTGTTAATGCCCACCCTGATGGTTCCGTCCGGGCAGTTGCGCTCGCACGCGCCGCACCCGACGCACTTCTCTTCGTCGACGATGGGCTTCCGCGCGCGCCAGCTGCCGGTCTTGTTGTCCGTTCCGGGTTTTATTGCCTCGGCCACGACATTATTAAAACCTAAAGTTATTAAACGTAGCGGATGGGGGCATGGAACTGCTTAAAAGGTTCGGCTGCAAATCCTGATATTATGAACGACAACGAACGCGCCGTTTTGAAGGTGCTGGCGAGGAAGCCGCTCGAGGGCAGGGAAATCGGGAAGGCGAGCGGCGTCAGCTACAGCGCGGTGATGAGCGCGCTCGCCGCGCTTGAGGCGGAAGGGTTCGTAAAGACGAGGCGCGAGGAGAAAACCAGATTCGTGCTGACGCCCGAAGGCGAGGCGTACGCGAGGAAGGGCACGCCCGAAAGGCGGCTGGCGGATGCGGTCCCGAAGGATGCGGTTCTCGACGACGCGGTTGCGAAGGCGGGGCTCACCGAAGCGGAAAAGGGGATTGCGCTGCAATGGGCGAAGCGCAACGGATGGATTGACATTTCGAAGCGCGGCGACAGGACAACCATAATCAAAAAAGCATGCGCGGAAAGCTCCGTTGAAAAAGCCCTGAAAAAGGCGCCCGCGCTGGGCGCGACGGAAGCCAGGGAATTGCTGGCTAGAGGGCTTGCCTCGGAAAAGGCGGAGAAAACCGTTTTCGCGGAAATCACGCTTGCGGGCGAGAAGGCGCTGCTCGGCGCCGGCCGCGAGGAAAGCCGCCTGACTCCCCAGATGCTCAAGGACGGTTCCTGGGAAAGGACGAAGTTCAAGGAATACGACGTGCGCACGATGTTCTCCGAGGGGACGTTCATCGGCACGAAGCAGCCGTACCGCGAGTTCCTGAATCAAATCAAACTCAAACTCGTGGGCATGGGATTCAAGGAGGACCACGGCCCGCTCGTCGAGCTGGAATTCTGGAACATGGACGCGCTGTTCATGGCGCAGGACCACCCCGCGCGGGAGATACACGACGTTTTCGTGGTGGAGGACCCGGCGCGCGGCGAAATCCTCGACAAAACGCTTCTGAAGAAAGTCCAGCAGGCGCATGAAAAGGGGCTGGCCGGCTCGAAGGGCTGGCGCTACAAGTGGGACCCCGAGGTTGCTGCCCGGCTGGTGATGCGCTCGCAGACGACGAGCGTCAGCGCGCGCCATCTCGCAAGGAAAATAACGCCGCCGGTTCGCATGTTCTGCATCGGGCGCGTATTCCGTCCCGACAAGATTGACTGGAAGCACTTCATCGAATTCAACCAGTGCGAGGGCATAGTTGCCGACGGGAACATGACGTTCCGCGAACTGCTCGGCTACCTGCGGGACTTCGCCGTCGAGGTGTTCGGAGCGGAGGATGTGCGCTTCGTTCCCGGTTATTTCCCGTTCACGGAGCCGAGCGTCGAGCTTTACGCGAAGATTCCGGGTCGCGGCTGGGTTGAGGTGGGCGGCGCGGGGATGTTCCGCCCGGAGATGCTGGAGGCGTTCGGCATCGACGTTCCAGTGCTCGCATGGGGGCTCGGCATAGACCGCCTGGCGATGATAAAGCTAGAGGCGAAGGACATCCGCGATTTGTTCACGCACGACCTCGAGAAGTTGAGATAAATGGGAGCGCAGGGCCTGAAGGAAGTCCTCGTGAAGCACGAAACCTCATTCGACGAGCTGCGCGGCGTGCTCGCCGTCGACGCGTTCAACACGCTCTATCAGTTCCTCACGATAATACGCCAGCCCGACGGCACGCCCCTGATGGATTCCAAGGGACGCATAACGTCGCATCTCAGCGGCCTGCTCTACCGCACGTGCAGTTTGCTGGAAAAGGACGTGAAACCCGTCTTCGTTTTCGACGGCGAGCCTTCACCCCTCAAGCGCGCGACAATCGCGGAGCGCGTCGAGAAAAAGCAGGAAGCAGAGGAGCTGCTGAAAAAGGCGCGCGAGGAAGGGCGCATCGAGGACGCGGCGATTCTCGCGCAGCGCACCGCGCGCTTGACTAAGGACATGGTGGCGGAGAGCAAAGAGCTGCTCGACGCGCTGGGCGTCCCGCACGTCGACGCGCCTTCCGAGGGAGAGGCGCAGTGCGCGGCGATGGCGGCGAAGGGACTGGTGTCTGCGGCGGCGTCACAGGACTTCGACGCGCTGCTGTTCGGCGCGCCCGTCTTGGTGCGCAATCTGACGGTGGCGGGAAAGCGCAAGCTTCCGCGAAGGAATATCTTCGTCGATGTGGTTCCCGAACGCTACGTCCTCGACGAGTGCGTCAAGACGCTCGGCATCACGCGCGAGAGGATGGTTTGGATGGCGATGCTGATGGGAACCGACTTCAACGCGGGTGTTTTCGGCATCGGCCCGAAGAAGGCGCTGAAGCTCGTGAAGGAGCACGACACGCTCGAGGCGGTGGCGAAAGCGGCGAAAGCCGAAACAGCCGAGTTCGAACCCGTCCTTCATCTGTTCATGAAACCGCCGTTTCGCGAGGTTACGAAAAAGGAACTGGTTTTTCGCGAGCCAGACCGCGAGCGCGTAGTTGCGACGATGTGCGCGGAGCACGACTTCGACGAGACGCGCGTGCGCAACGCGATGGCGCGCGCCTTCCACGAGCCGGACGACGAGAAGCAGGGGACGCTGCGCGGCTGGTGTTGAGGGACGCCGCAATCGAAAGCTAGCACGTAACAAGATAGTCCAAAATATTCTGAAGCAGCACCGTGCTGTTCGTCTGGCACTTTTTGCTCGCTTCGCTCGCAAAACCTGCACTAAAAGCACTTTTGCTTCGCACTGAAAACTAGCAC
>PEXZ01000058.1 GCA_002763345.1 Candidatus Micrarchaeota archaeon CG08_land_8_20_14_0_20_59_11 | reverse complement strand
GAAACGACGTGGGGCGAACAGGGGCTCCTGCTGTGGGCGCTCGCAAAAGCGGAAAAAAAGGGGTTCCGAAACGCGAAGCGGGCGCGCGAGGGGCTGCGCCGCAGGATTGCCTCCGAAACTACGGCGAAAGGGCTGCCCCACGACGTGGGTTCCGATTGGTACGTGCCGATGGATAATGCGTTCCTGCTTGACGGCATGCTCGAATGCGGGGACATGAAAACCGCGCGAATCTTCGCTAACGCCCTGCTGCGCGCGTGCAGCAATCCGCCCGTGTTCGCGATAGAGCGCGACGGCAGGCGCACGGACAGAATCTCGTTCAACAACATCGCCTACCCGATACACGCGCTTTCGCGCTACTGCCTCAAAAGCGGGGATGCCGCGGCGCGGGAAAAACTGCGCGCGAGCGTTGAAACCCTCCTCGGCATGCAGGGTCCGCTAGGGCAGTGGTGGTGGACCTACAACGCGGAAGGCCGCGTCGTGCAGCGCTATCCGGTTTATGCGGTGCACCAGGACGGCATGGCGGTGATGGCGCTGAGGATGGCGTCGCGCGTTTTTCCCGACATCAAACCCGAGGCGGACGCCGCGATATCGCGGGCGCTCGCGTGGCTGTATGGAAGGAACGAAATCGGCGAAAGCCTGGTTGACGAAAGGCGCGGCGTGATATGGCGGAGCATCCGCTGCCCCGCAACCGTGCAGGGGATAAACCGCTTCGCCCCGTGGTTCCCCGAATTCGGATTGCACGTGAAGAAGGAAAGCAGGTCTTACCACTACGGCTGGCTGCTTTACGGTGCGTCGCTATGAAAACATTGCTGTTCAACCCCGGCCCGCCGCGCGGCAGGCTCGCGCATTTCGCCGCGGACTACCCGAAGAACGTGCCGCTCGGACTCGCGTACATCGCCGCGGTGCTGGAGAAGGAGCATGAGATACGCGTCCTCGACAACAACGCGGAGCGGCTGACGGATTCGCAGATAGAGGAGCGCATCCGCGTCGAGGCGCCCGACGTGATGGCGATAGGCGCGATGAGCACGGTTTTCGACGAGGCGGTTTCCGCCGCGAAAATCGCGAAGGGCGTGGACCCGAAAATCAAGGTGGTAATCGGCGGCGCGCACGTGAACAATCTTCCGGAATCGCCGTTCGAGTACGACTGCTTCGACTACGCGGTTTACGGCGAGGGCGAACTCACGTCAATTGAACTGTGGCGCAGGATGGAGCGCGGGGAAGGCGCGGAAGGCGTGAAGGGCGTGGCGTTCAGGAAGGACGGCAGGGCGCACGTGAACGAGCGCCGCGAACTCATACACGATCTCGACACCCTGCCTTTCCCGGCCCGAAAATACTTCCCGTTCGAAAAATACGAGCGCCGCGAACTCGGCATAGGAACTTTTCCCGTGGACCACGTGAACACGTCGCGGGGCTGCCCGTTCAGGTGCCGCTTCTGCAGCGCGAAGTCCATACTCGGCAAGGGATACCGCCTGCGTTCCGCCGGAAACATGCTCGATGAAATCGAAATTATGCGGAAGGAATACGGCTCGAAGGCGATATACTTCCGCGAGGACAACTTCACCGCGAACCCGCAGCGCGTGAGCGAGTTCTGCGACGAGGTGAAAAAACGCGGCATGGACTTCCCGTGGGCATGCGAATCGCGCGTCAACACGGTGAACGGGGAACTCCTGTCGAAGATGCACGACGCGGGCTGCCGCGTGATGTGGTTCGGCGTAGAATCCGGAAAACAGGAGACGCTCGACTGGGTGTGCAAGGACATAACGCTGGAGCAGATACGCGCGGCGTTCAAGGCGTGCAGGAAAATCGGGATAATGACCGGCGCGAGCTTCATCATCGGGCTGCCCAACGAGACGCCGGACGACATACGCAGGACGGTTGATTTCGCGTGCGAACTGGATCCCGACAGCGCGTGGTTCAACATATTCTGGGCGATACCGAGCAGCGAACTCTACGAATACTGCCGCGAAAAAGGGATGGTGGACGAGGAGATAGGAAACGGCATATTCACTGTCAAGACTGAGCATTTCGACCGCGCCAAGATGGAGGAGATGCAGCGCGAGGCGAACAGGCGGTTCTATTCGGACCCGCGCAGGGCGCTCCGCCTCGGCATACGGAAGCTGATGTCGGGCGAACTGTCGGGGCGCACGGTGGTGGGCGGCATTAAAAAGGTGCTCGGAAGATGATGTTACTATGAAGATACTCGACGTCGGATGCGGAGGGAACAAGTGCGCCGGAGGAAGGGCGACAAAGTCGTCGGGCTCGACATCGAGAGGCGGAAGGGCGTCGACGTGGTGTTCGACCTCGAGAGGAAAAGGCGGCTGCCCTTCGGGGACGCGGAGTTCGACGCCGTGAACTGCCGCTTCGTCCTCGAGCACCTTGACAACCTCGTGTTCGTCGTGCGGGAACTCTGCAGGGTGTGCAAGCCTGGCGGCAGCATACGCATAACGGTGCCGCATTACGCGTCCAAGGACGCATTCACGTCGCCGCACCACAAGCGCTTCTTCACCATAGGCACCCTCAACCCGAAATACTACGGCTGGTGCTTCGAACTCAGGGTGCGGAGATTCACGTTCAACAGGCTGTTCCTGCCCGTGTCGCTGTTCGCGAACGCGTTCCCGAACGTCTACGAAAAATTCTTCGTGTTCCTGTTCCCGCCGGGCGGGCTGTACTTCGAGCTGGAGCCGAAGCCGCGGCGCTGACGGCGCGCCGCCGTGACGACCGGTTTTTACCGCCGCGCGATTTCCCTGACGACCTGCCTCATCACAAGCCAGTCGCCCCCGTTGAACATCCCCGCCCACATGAGAAGCGCAGCAGCCGGAAGCAGCACCGCCAGCCCGAAATACCCGAGCAGGAACGCGGCGGCGACGAGCAGAGGCGAAAGGTACACTGCCGCGGTTGCCCTTGCGGAAAGCCCGATGCGCGAAAGCGAGAACGCGAGCGCGCTCGCCGCGAGGGTTGCCGCGCAAATGCCGAGCACGCCCCACTGCGGAATCAGCACGATATCCAGCAGTATGTTGGCAGCCACTACCGCAAACACCATCTTCAGCGCATTCTCCGGCACCAGATGGGCGACAAGCTTTATCACGTGCAGGAAGTAAGGGGAGTAGAAAAGCGTGCTTGCGGCGAGTATCGCCACATACGCCTCGCTGCCGGCATACTGATTGAAGAAGACTAGCATAAGGGGGCGTATGAGGGAAACGAGCACGATTGCCGCAATCAGATTCAGGGAAAACGTTATCCGTATGCTTCGGAGGAAAACGGCGCCGCTCCTCTTCGCGCCAAGTTCGGCGCTGCGCGTGAGCAGGAACATGGAAATCGCCATGGAAATCACCGTGAGCGTGCCCGCAATTGCGGAGGCGATGTTGTAGCGGGCGACGTTTTCAAACGAGGAAAGGAGACCCAGTATTATCGAATCGCCCCTGCCGAGCACGTCGAATGAAAGCAGCAGCATGGCCACGCTCAACCCCTTAAACCAGAACGTTTTGACGACGCCCATGTCCAGGCGTGGGGCGGCCACTATTCTCGCAAGTCCGTGGCGGGATATCCATACGCTCGCAAGCGCCGTAACGGCGGTTGCGACCGTAAGTGCGTAGATGATGCCAATGCTGCCGAGTCCGCGCCAGTAACTCACGAAAAACAGGTTGGAGAGGATAAACAGAATCTCCGTGGCTTGCATCACGTGGTAGTTATGCTCCGCCCGCATTATGGCGCGGGCGATGCCGGTTATCCATCCGAAGACGAAGCAGAAGGCAAGCGGCCATACAAGCGCGTACCGCAGGCTCAGGATGAGCGTGCCCGCGGCGAAAGCGAACGCGGCAATGCCGGAGAAGAAGAACAGCGACGCGACGTCGTGCTTCCTGACGTACGCGGGAACGAACACGGTCGTGAGCCCCGGAAACATGAATGCCGCCGCAATGGTGTAAGCCATCACAGCGAAACTCGCCTGCCCGTAGTCGACGAGCGAGAACAGGTTGGCGAACGCGAGCAGCAGGAAGTAGGTCAGCGCCTTCGTAAATATGTTGAGCAGGAAATAGTATACCATTTCCTTTTTTCCCGTCGGAGTCATTTGAATCCCTTCACGGCGAACACGGCATAGGCGCCGTTGTCGAATATCTTCCTGCCCGCGCCTTTCAAACGCGGCGCGTCGCCGGAACGTGCGACAATGAGCTGGATGCGGAAGTCCCTCAGCACCGAGGGCAGGCGTTTCCAGATTTCATCCGTGAATACCAGGAATGGCATCTCCTCCCAGGCGACGGGCGAGCCCGACGCGAACACCCGTTTTCCCGTTTCGTACGCGAAGAACGTGGTCGCATCAAACAGGACGAGCAAGCGGTCCTCTCTCCGTTTTTTCACGAAGCGCGCGCACTCGTGCAGCCTGCCGTCGTTGAAGAAGCCGGCGACGTTCACGAGTTTCCGGAACGCGCCGCACAGGACGAACGCGCCGCCGAGCACGAAAATCGCGGACAGCGCAATCACGGGCAGCGAGGCGGCGTTCGCCTCGAGAAAGAGCGCCGCCAGCGCGAACGCGGGAAGCGCGGAATACTCGAGGTAGCGGTGGTTCTCTCCGAGAAACGCGAGCTGCTTGGGCGAAGAGAGCAGGAACAGCGCGAGCGAAACCGCGAGCCACGCCCAGAGGAATTGCGCCGCGGGTGTGAGCGGCACGGTCAGCGCAAAGACTACCGCGAACAGCGCCCACGGGTTAAGAACCGCCTTCGAGAGCGAATCCGCAAACCACCGCGCGGAACCGAACGCGCGCCTGCGGTTGATGTTCTTCCTCCAGAAGGAAAGAATCGCGAAATGCCCGCGCAGGATTTTCAGATAAAGCCCGCCGGACAGAATCACTGCGAGGACGACGCCCGCGATTGCGATGGCGACGAAGGCGGGGCTGGCGAATATTACGGCAAATGCGACGAGCGCGACTGCCGAGAATTGCGCCGCCATCTTGTGCGCGAGCAGAACGAGGGCGAAAAGAAGCGCGGCGGCGGCAAACAGCCACGGCGCGCCCGAAACCGACGCCTTGTACGCCGACAGAAGAAGGGCCGACGTAAGAAGCGCCGAGAGCGGGCGCGGATTGAGCGTGAAGGACTCGTAGACGGAAACCGGCGCAACTGCAAACATCAGTCCGGCCGCAAGCCCTGCCCAAACCCCGCCGAGCAGGAACGCTACGGCTGCGATGAGCCATGCATGCAGGACGTCTATAGCGGGGTTGATGAAGCGCGAAAGCCGCGCCGCGTGTTTTTTCGGAAGGAGCGCCACGGCGTATGGAAAAAGCGGCGGATAGTCGAAATCCCGCTCAACCAGGTAGGAGTCGATCATCTTCGGCACGCGGAATCCGTTCTCCCGTATCTTCCAGCCCGTCAGGAGGAACGACGGGGCGTCCATGCCGAGCAACGGATACCTGCGCCTCGGCCACAGGCGCGTGAAAAGCACTGCCGCCGCGATGACAAGCGCACCGCCAGCGGGCTCTAAAATCATGGTATTAATTCAAGCGCCCCGTATAAAAACGTCATGTGCGCTTGCGAA
>PEXZ01000008.1 GCA_002763345.1 Candidatus Micrarchaeota archaeon CG08_land_8_20_14_0_20_59_11 | reverse complement strand
TCGGTCATGGAAAGCGCGCCGCATTCCTGGCTGATTTCGTGGATTTGTTTGAAGTCGATTTCACGAGGGTAAGCCGTCGCACCGGAGACGATGATTTTCGGTTTTTCCGCAAGGGCGGTTTTTCTCATTGCGTCGTAGTCTATCCTTTCGTCTTCTTTCGAAACGCCGTATTGCACGAATTTGTAAGCCTTTCCGGAGAAATTCACGGCGTGCCCGTGCGTCAGGTGCCCCCCTTCCGCGAGCGACATGCCCATCACCTTGTCGCCGAAGTTCAGAAATGCGAAGTAAACGGCGATGTTCGCGGGGCTGCCGGAATACGGTTGGACGTTGACGTGCTCCGCGCCGAAAAGCTGCTTGGCGCGATTAATCGCGATTTCCTCGACGATGTCCGTGAACTCGTTCCCGCCGTAGTAGCGCTTGTGCGGATAACCTTCCGAATATTTGTTCGTGAATACGGAGCCCATCGCCTCGAGCACGGCGGGGCTGACGAGATTCTCGGACGGAATCATCTCCAGCACGGACATCTGGCGGTGCAGTTCCCTCTGTATGACGGAGTAAACCTCCGGATCCGCTTCTTTCAGCAAATCAATCACCTTTCAGAACGCAACCGGGAACGCTCTTCCATCTGCCGCACGACATTTTTCCTTCGGGACAGACGAGGTTGCAGACGCAGGACGGCCCCGCGTTTTCGAATATCAGCGGCGCGCGTTCCTTGCACAGGCGCATCATCTCCTCGGCAAGGGCGCGTATTTCCCATTGCGCGCGGCTGCACGTCCTCTTCTCGAAGAAGTGCAGCAGTTCGCGGCCGTTCATCGTGACGACGATTTTAGTCTCGCAGGCGTTCGGCAGGACGAAACGGGCGTCCTCCTTGCCGATGCCGGAATCGCAGAGCGAGGAGTAAAGGGCGGCGGAAGCAGCCATGAAATCGATAAATTCCCGCTCCTTCCCTTTCGTCTTGACGCTCGCGGGCATTATGAAATTGAAATCCTTCGCTTTTACGTAGCGCTGGCTCTGCTGCGAGTACGAGGCAATGCGGTGGCGAACCAGCTGGTGCGTGCAGGCGCGGGAAATTCCTTCGGCGGCGAACGTGAACGAAGCGTGCTCAAGGACGGAGTGGTGCCCGCTTTTTACGACTTGTCGCACGAGCTTTGCGACCTCGTCCTGCGACAGCGCCTCGAGCAATTCCGAGGCGCCCTTCGCGCTGTAGCACTGGCGGGCTGCTGCGGCGGCGGCGGAATCGGGATTCGGCGTGTTGTATAGAAGTTTCACGCTAAGGTGAGTTTCAGCCATCTTGTCCCCCCCGTCCTGCTGGACGCATGCCGCTATGGCATGTGTCAAACAAGCGAGTAAGAAGGTTTAACCTGCGAACGCATATAATAGTTGCCATGAACTACGCGGCAGCGGTGCGCTGGCTCGGCAAACTGCCGACCCCGAGGCAGTGGAATCTTGAACGGATGCGCAGGTTGTGCGCGTTTGCGGACGCGGCTCCGCCGAAAAACGTCGTTCACGTAACCGGCACGAACGGCAAGGGTTCCGTCGCGGCGATGATTGCCGCGTCGCTGCCCGGAAAGGTCGGACTCTATACGTCGCCACACCTAGTCACCGTGCGCGAGCGCGTCCGAATAAACGGAAATTTGGTGGACGAAAAAACGTTTGCCGCGGCGGTTTCCGCGGTTGCCGACGCCGTGAAAAAAATGCGCGAAACGCCGTCTTATTTCGAGGTTCTTACCGCGGTCGCTTTCAGGGTTTTTCAGGAAGAGAAAACGGACTGGGCGGTGCTCGAGGTCGGACTGGGTGGAAGGCTGGACGCCACCAACGTCGCCGACGGCCGCGTCGCGGTTATAACGAACGTCGGCTTGGAGCACACGGAACTTCTCGGAAAAATCGTGCATGAGATTGCGAAGGAGAAGGCGGGCATTATAAAAAAGGGCTGTGTCGTCGTCACCAGCTGCGACGGAAGGCCGCTCCGCGAGATCGACACGAAAGCGAGAAGGGAGCATGCCCGCATCATCGCGCTCGGAAAGCAGTTCGAGATTGCGAACGTGAAGGTGAGGGAGGACGGAACGTCGTTCGAAATACTTACGAGAGGCGGGCGCATTCCACTGAAAACGCGGCTCATCGGCAGCTTCCAAGCGAGGAACGCCGCCCTTGCCGCCGTGGCGCTGCGCGAACTCGGTTTTGATTGGCACGTGATAAGGGAGGGGCTGTCGAAGGCGCGCTGGGAAGGACGCATGGATTTGCGCGATGGAATCCTGCTTGACGGCTGCCACAACTATGACGGCGCGGTTGCGATGAGGGAGGCGCTGGCGGAACTCTGGCCGGGCGCGCGCTACACCATGGTGTTCGGCGTGATGAAGGACAAGAACTGGCGCGCGATGATTGCGATGCTCGCACCCATCGCGGACGTATTCGTCGCAACGCAGCCGAAACTCGAGCGTTCGCTGGACGCTAAGCTGATTGCCAAGGAAGCGAAGAACTATTGCGGCGACGTATTCGCCGTCCGCGACGTGCGCGCGGCTGTAGAATTCGCAAAAAAGAAATCAAAAGGAAAAAAGATTGTCGCGTGCGGCTCGCTTTACCTCGTCGGAGAAGCGCTTTCCGCACGCGTGGAACTTGAGGAAAAGCGCTAGCCCTGTTCGGGAATCTCCGCCCCACCCTCTTCGGGAGTCGCGGCAACGCCTGCAGTCCCGACCTTCTCGCCGACTGCGAAGCGCCTGCGGACGTCCTTGATGCGTATCCTGCAGTTCTCGCCCTTGGACGCGCCCGCGACGAAGATTATGAAACCTTCCACCTTCGCGATTCCGTCGCCCTTCTGAGCGACGTCCGTTATCTGGACGTCGTACTCGTCCCCGGTGTGAACCGGAGCTTCCCTCTGTTCGAAACCGCCGCCGTATCCGCCGCGGTCTCCCCAGTCTCCGCTTCCGCCTCTGTCTCTGTATCCCATTTCATTCACCTATGCGGGATGCTGGCGCGTGGTTTCAGAAAATTCGTTCTTCAAACCGTCGCCCAAACACTCCCGCAATTATTCGGGGGCGCAACTATATAAACGTTCAGACTACTTCGAGCGCGATTTTTTTCCCGCGGGAATCGAAGGCGTTGGCGCCGTCAAAGGGCGGGCAGGATATGATGTGGAAGGGAAGCGAGCGGCTGAAGAACTGCAGGTCGCCTTTCGACGGCAACGCGGGCGGATGCGGGTGCGAATGGAAGGAAGCGAGCGCGCCGACGTTCGCGGGAATGTGATAGTCGGAGTACGACGAAAAGCCGTCGCCGTACGTGCTGAAGGGCGCAATGATGAGTTCTGTGAGGGACGCGCCGTCTTCCTCTTTTTTGCCGCGGAAGATGCCGATGAATTCGTCGGGGTACGTGTTATTCGCCGCTTCAAGGGCGCTTTCGAGCGCTGCCCGCCTGATGCGGACGGTCACCACAGAATCACTTCCGCCTCGTGCATCCATATCAGGATAACCGCGCCCGAATCGACGAACCAGAGCGCGACGTGCGCCGCCCCCATCAGCGACGGCGCCGAGAAGCCCACGAACAGCGTGATGAACATGCGCAGCAGATTGAAGAGAAGCAGGAACGGCGCCCAGACGAGGAAGGCGCGCGCGCGGCTGCGTTCAACCGGAGTTGCCCAAAGCAGCGCGAGCAGGAGGAAAACCATCATGAGCCCCGTGCAGTCGGCGACGATTTCGAAGGGAACCCCTTCGACGAAAAGAAGCGAGGCGCTTTGGGCGACGGAAAAACCGCCGAGACGGAACATGAGGGCTTCGGCTGAGGCGACGGCGTTTGTTACGAAACCGATGTCGATTACGTGGATTAGAGCATATGGGACCCCGAAGAGTAGCGCGAACTTGAGGACGAACTCGGCTGGCGACGGTTTTTTCACGCTGCGTTACCATGGGACTTTTTTCAGGCGGAGGCGGTGCGCTAGCAGGTTGAAAAGATAGTGCAGCAGGACGGTGAGGACGAGGATGAACGCCAGCCCGTCAGGCCCGAGCGCGCCGAGCAGCGGCGGATATGCGAGCAGTGCGAGGAAGAGGGCGACGATGATGAAAGGCATCTGGTCTATGACGAAGGACGCCTCGCCGTCTCCTATGCCGAGGCGGCGCTTTATGAAGCTTCCGAGGAGATCGCCCGCCATCGCGCCGAACGCCATCGCGCCGACGAGCCACATCTTCGTCGCGAACGACGCCTCGGGAAGGTATTTTCCGTTGAGGAGAAGAACCGCGACGACGCCTGCGGCGATGCCGAACGCGACGCCGCTGAGGAATCCCTGCAGCGTCTTGCCATTCCCGAACAGCCTCCTGCCATCGATGAAGTTCCTTCCGCCGTCTATGCGCGGCCCTCCGCCGAAAACAACCGGAACGCTGTTGGCTACGTAGGCCGGAAAAACGAGCAGCAGGAGCGCGAGCAGGTCCATTGACTTAATAAATCTTCAGCGAGATATAAAAAGCATGAAGCTCTCCCGCCCGCTCGTTTCCCTGCTCGGCGTTTTCGCGCTCGCGCTCCTGCTCATCATACTCGTCGCGGACTCGGGACTCGGAATCGGCGGCGGGGAATGCGTCGGCGTCGTGCGCATCGCGGGCGACATGACGTACGAGAAAGGCGGCGTCCTGGCTGGGGGCGGCGTCACCGCGCAGGGGATAACCGAAGAAATGGCGAGGGCGAATGCGGATTCGTCGGTGAAGGCGATACTCGTCGAGATAAACAGCGGAGGGGGGAGCGCGGCTGCGGGCAAGGAGATTTACGATGCGATTGCCGCGTCTGGAAAGCCGACGGTTGCGTATCTCGAGGAGATGGCCGCTTCGGGCGGGTACTACGCCGCGAGCGCGACGGACTACATAGTAGCGAATCCGAACACGATAACGGGAAACATCGGCGCGAAGATGGACATGGTCAACTACGAAGGGCTTTTCGAAAAGCTCGGATTGCGCGCGGACACGATAAAGCAGGGCGAGATGAAGGATATCGGCAGCCCTACGCGAAACATGACGCCCGAGGAGCGAGCGCTTCTGCAGCGAATCATCGACGAGTCGTACGGGAATTTCAGGAAGGACCTGGAAGCCGGAAGAAGCGGGAAGCTGACGGCGCAGTACGAAGAGTCGAAGGACGCGCGGCTCCTCTCTCCGCGCATGGCGCTCGAGATGGGGCTGATTGACGAGATTGCGAACCGCGAGCGCGCGCTCAACAAGACGCGCGAACTGGGCGGCATGACGGCGACGGAGATATGCGACATGGCTCCGCCGAAGACGTTCGCGGACGTGCTTAGCGAGCTGGGCGCGTCCATCGGAAGCGGAATCGCCTCCTCGCTCGCGAATGAAGGGACTCGCCTCGACTACAAATAGGTTTAAATTCCGCAGCGCAGAACTTTCCCCAACGCAAAAAAGAGGCGAAACCCATCATGACAGTTGTCGGCGACGACTTCATACTGAACTGCAGGAACTGCTTTTCCAAGCACGGATACGGAATAAGGCTGAACCCCAACGGCGGCACGATGGTGTGCCCGAACTGCCGCGAGGAATACGTCGTCAAGCGAGGATTCCTCGAGAATGTGACAGCCAAGCGTTAGCGGCGGCGTAGTATCGGAATTTCTTCTCGTCGTTTTTGAATTCCAAGGGATGCACCGTTCTTCTCATGCTCCTTCCCCTCTGAAAGCGCACGCGGTGCTTGCAGTGCAGCAATTCGTGATAGACGACGTACTCCACGACGAATTCTGGCACGCGCGGGTTGTCGAGGATTTTGCTGATTACGATTTGCGAGAACGCGGAGTCGTGGAAGCCGAGGACGCGGCTGCCCTCGGATTTGGACCAGACGATGGACGGGCAAGAAATTCCTGCGAGAACGCCGGCGTATTCGGAACGGACGCGCATCATCATTTCCGCCAAATCGTACGTCCTTCCCTTCGCGCTCTCCTTTCGCCTCCTTCCGCTCCTCTTCCGCAACACGTCGTGCAGTTCGGAGACGCTTTCGCGAGAGGAAAACTCTTTGTATTCGTCGATATAGGGGGAACTGATGTGCTTGCGGTATATGCGACTGAGAAGCGATAATGCGAGCCCGACGAGAACGCCCCTCGGCGCCGCGGCGTAGCCGTCGCTTACCGACGCGAAGATTTTTCCGTTGCGCAGGCGAACGCTCGCGCCGAGCCCCGCGCGCCTGCGAAAGCGCGCCTCGACGAACGCGTTTTCGCCGAGAATAGCCGCCGCGGAGTAAAATGCCTCCTCCAGCGCGGAATTTTCCATGCAAAAAAAACCGCGCAAACGAATATATACTCCGCGTGAATCATGAATGCATCACTTAATGGGGTGAAAACAATAATGAAGAAGAAGAAAAAGAAGAAGAAATAATTCCGTTGAAAGCGGAACAGTTCCCGTTGCCTTGATTTTCCCTTCCCTGTTTTTAGAAAATTTGCAAAAAGCTTATATACTTCTTTTGTTTGATGGATTCGCCCCTGGTGTTAGAACTGGAGGCGGTGAAAACAATAATGAAGAAGAAGAAAAAGAAGAAATAAAGCGACCGCAGTCGCACCGAATTCTGAAGTTCGTTGCCTTGATTTCTCTTTCTTCTTTTCTCGCCCTCTATAGAGAGGGGCATGGGGCGGGCGCTTGGACAAACGGATTAATAAGCGATTTGCGTAATAATTACGGGACGGCGGGTTGCATGGCTGTCGGTATCCTCCCGTCAAACGGAGGAGGCTGAGGAAGTTCCGCCCACCATTTGCGAAAGCAAACACATAGATGCGCAAGCATCCCCGCCTAAGGCGGGAGCGCGGAACAGAAACGAAACCGCTTCGGGAGCAGGATGACGAACAGGACTTTCCCAGAAGAACGGATGAAACGCGCCGCGCTTGGTGCAAGTTCGAAGCCTTCGGGCCGAGGACGCTAAGTCGAATGCCATGGACAACAGAAGGCGGGCTACGGACTCGCCGTCCCACTCATATTTTAATAGCGACGGCGTGGTTTCTGCATGGCGTCGAAGGACGAGTTGCGGAAGGAATTCTCGAAGGACTACAAGCGCCACTACGAGGTCCCGCTCTTCGGAAAAGAGGGGTTCTCACGCTTCACGTGCAAAAAATGCGGCAAGGGCTACTGGGCGCTTGAGGAGGGGCAGGATTGCGGCGACTCCGCGCACAGGGAATACTCATTCTTCAGGGAAAAGCCGAGAGTAATGGGTTACGCTGACTTCTGGAAGAAATTTGCGGATTTTTGGAAGAAGAATGGTCATTCGGTCATACCGCGCTATCCTGTGTTGAGCAGGTGGCGCGACGACCTTTACTTCACGATTGCGAGCATAGTTGACTTCCAGCGCCTTGAAGCCGGGCGCATCGTTTTCGAATATCCCGAGAACCCGCTGATGGTGCCGCAGATTTGCCTGCGCTTCCCGGACATCGCGAACATCGGCGTCACCGGCAGGCATCTGTCGTCGTTCATGATGGCGGGTCAGCACTCCTTCGGGAGGAACGGGTACTGGCGCGAGAAGTGCATAGAGCTGAACTACGGCTGCCTGAGGGACGTGCTCGGAATCGACAGGAAGAAGCTGACGTACACCGAAGACGTCTGGAACATGCCCGACTTCAGCGCGTTCGGGCCGTGCATCGAGACGTTCGCCGACGGCTCGGAACTCGTGAACAGCGTGTTCATGCAGTACTACCTTGACGGCGGGCAGAAGAAGGAATTGCCGACGCGCGTCATAGACGTGGGCTGGGGTTTTGAGAGGCTGCTGTGGTATTACACCGGCGCGCGCACCATCTACGATGCGTCATTCCCGCGCGAGATTGAATTCATGAAGTCGGGGGCGGGCATACGCGAAACGCCGCTTTTCGCACGCTACGCCGCACTGAGCTCCGGGCTTGACGTGGAATCCGTGCACGACCTGCGGGAGGAGCGCGAGAAAATCGCGAAGAAGCTCGGCATCACGCTGAGGGAGATGGAGGACACGATCGCGCCGATGCAGGGCGTCTACGCCATCGCGGATCACTCGCGCACGCTGCTTTTCGCGCTGACGGACGGCGCGCTGCCCTCGAACACCGCCGGCGGATACAACCTGCGCGTGCTGGCGCGGCGCGCATTTTCCTTCATGAACGAGTACGGGTTCGACTTCGACCTGATGCGCGTCATGGAGATGCACGCCGCGGACCTAAAGCCCCTGTTCCCGGAGCTTTCGGAAGGGCTTGACTCGGCGCAGAAAATCATGGGCGAGGAGAAGCGCAAGTACGCGGAAAGCATGGTGAAGGCGAAACGCATCGCAGGCGAGATTGTGGCGAAGGGCGGAGAAATCGACGCCGATAATATGGCTTCGCTTTACGAAAGCAACGGCGTAACCCCCGAGATTCTCGAAAAAGCCGCCGCAACGGCTGGAAAGACGCTGCGCGTCTCGACGGAATTCTACGGGAAGCTCACGAACAAACACATCATGGAAGAGAAGGGGGGAACGGGAATAACGACGGAGGCGCCCGCTACCAAATTGCTCTACTATGAAACGGAAAAACTTGACGGGGAAGCGAAGGTCGTCGCAACGGGAAAGGACTGGGTGGCGCTCGACGGAACGCTGTTCTATCCTGAAGGCGGAGGGCAGACCGCCGACCACGGCTGGATTGACGGCGCGGCCGTCACGGACGCGCAGAAAAAAGGCGGCGTCGTGATGCATCACGTCGGCGCACATACCTTCAAGAAAGGGCAGAATGTGAAGATGCGTGTTGACGCGGAACGCAGGCAGGCAATCCGCAGGCACCACAGCGCAACTCACGTGCTGATACAATCCGCCCGAAGGCTTCTCGGCAGGCACGTCTGGCAGTGCGGCAGCAAGAAGGAGGAGGACATCGCGCACGTCGACATAACGCACTACAGAAAATTATCAAACGAGGAAAAAGCAGCCATCGAGGAACTCGCCAACAGGACCGTGCTCGAGGGAAGGAAAATCACGTCGAGGGAAATGGACCGCGGCGAGGCGGAGCGGAAGTACGGGTTCCGGCTGTATCAGGGAGGGGGGGCAATCGGGAGGCGCATCCGCATAGTCGAAATCGACGGGTTCGACGTGCAGGCGTGCGGCGGCTTGCACTGCAACAGCACGCAGGAAATAGGGCTCGCGAAGATTGTCCAGAGCGAGCAGGTGCAGGACGGGGTCGTGCGGCTGTATTTCAAGACGGGGCTCGCGGCGCTTGCACAGTTCCAGAGCGACGAACGCATCATCGAGGAGGCGCGCGGCGTCATAGGGGTGCACAGGGACGAGCTGCCGAAAACCGTCGGCAGGTTCTTCGAGGAATGGAAGCGGCGCGGCAAGGAGATTGAAAAGCTATCGGGGGAGAACGCACTGCTGAAGGCGAAGGAATACGCGGTGGAAGCGAAGGGGGGGACGGTGAAAAAAACTATAGCCGCTGCCCAGGAGGTTGCGCAGAAGCTGGCGATTGCGATTGCGAAGGAAGGAGCCGACGCGGTCATAATTACCGAGGAGGGATTTGTTTTCGCCGCAACTCACGCGAAGAGCAAAAACGACGCCGTCGCGCTGCTGAAGGAGACTGGCGCAGTAGGCGGCGGAAAAAGGGATTTCGCGCGCGGGAAACTCAAGGCGTGAGCCGCACGCGGTCTCTCGGGAACAGCGCCGCCTCGCGGATATTCTTCAGGTTGCACAACTGCATGAGCAGCCGCTCGCACCCTATGCTCCAGCCGGCGTGCGGGGGGGCGCCGTACCTGAACGCGTCGACGTAGCGCTCGAAATTCGATGGCCTGAGCCCGTGATATTTGAGCTGCTTGACTAGAAGTTCCGGTTCGTGAATCCGCTGCGCGCCGCTCGCCACCTCGACGCCCCGATAAACCAGGTCGTAGGCGAGGCATATCTCGGGATCCGCTTCGGAAGGCATACTGTAGAACGCGCGCGCCTTGGTTGGCCAGCGCGTTATGAAGAACGCCTCCGCGCCGAGCGCATCGGGGATGCGCGCTTCCGCCTCCTTTGAAAAATCACTCCCCCACTCCATCGGGAACCCCGCGTCGTTGAGCGCGTCCACCGCCTGTGCGTAGGTGAAGCGCTTGAGCGACTTCGGAACGGTGATAGACGCGCCGAGCGTTTTGAGTTCTGCTGCGCGCGTCTTGGAAACGTCGGCGAGGATGTCGATGAACGTTTTTTCCAACGCGGCGAGCGCATCCTCCTCATCCGCGAAGCCGAGTTCTACGTCCATCTGCGTCACCTCGTTCAGATGCTGGGTGGTGTTGTGCTTTTCGGCGCGGAACACGGGCGAAACCATGAACACGCGGTCCATCCCGCCGATTACCGCGAGTTGCTTGTAGAGCTGCGGCGACTGCGCGAGGAACGCCTCCTTGCCGAAATAGTCCACCCTGAACACGTCCGCGCCGCCCTCGGTTGAGGAACTGACGAGAACCGGCGTCGTGATTTCCTGGCATCCCTGCGCCTCGCAGGAAGCGCGGAAGGCGCGCATGGTTTCGCTGCGGATGCGGAACAGCGCATTAGTTTCGATGCGCCGCAAATCGATGAAACGGTTGTCGAGCCGCACGTCCAAATCAGCAGGAACCTTACCCGTAACCTCGAAGGGAACCGTCTTGAAAACCTCGCCGACGACGCTCATCTCTGAAGGAATTATTTCAACGCCGCCCGGCGCCATCTTGCTCGACTTCACGACGCCAGTGCAAACAATCGCGGTCTCCTTGACGAGCTTCTTGGCGATTTCTACGAGCTTCGCGTCAGCCTCTTTTTTCTTGACGGTAATCTGGACTAGCCCGCTGCGGTCGCGGAGGATGACGAACTCAAGCCCGCCCAAGTCGCGCGTTTCGTGCGTCCAGCCAGCTACGGTTACGGTTTTTCCGTCCATCGACGGCTTGACGTCCGCCGCGTAGTGGGTGCGCATCATTCGTGCTTCCCCCCGTTGCGTGTCAGCCTCATGTGCTCGCGGAGGGAGTGCGTCTTGTTCTTCTCCGCCAGATGCTCGATGACGCGCGCCTCAACTCGGCGTTCTGCGTAATACTCGCCGGCAACGCCGAGGGCGTAGAGCGCGATGGAGATGCCTATGAACACGAAGAATATCGTGAAAATCTTGCCCGTATCGGTGACGGGATAGCGGTCGCCGTATCCGACGGTGGTCAGGGTCGTGGCGCCGAAATAGAAGGAATCGAGCCAGCACCAGCCTTCGACATAGTGGTAAACCACCGAGCCGCCAGTCCATATGAGGAACAGCGAAACTATCGCCGCGATTACCTTCGCTCTTTGCTCCATGTCCGCACCGCAGATATTACTCCGAACGCATTTAAAATGCGAGTGGGGCCGCTGAGATTCGGACTCAGGTCACCAGCTCCCGAAGCTGGTAGGATGCCAGGCTACCCCACGGCCCCGTACCCTTTTGGGCGGCAAGTTATTTAAGCGCACCGCGCTTTTCCAAAGCAAGATGGTATTCAAGCGAATCGGCGCAGCGCTGAAATCGATGCCGCGAATCGTAAGCGTGCGCAAGAAATCGCTGATGGACTACCGCGAACTCATTCCGTACCACGGCATAACGCGCGAAACGCAGCAGTTCTTCACCGACAGGGAGGCGGTCATACTTCTGCTCTGGGCGGTGGTTTCGCCCGCGCTGGGGCTGGCGTACATCATCTGGACTAAATACAAGCATCTTCGCTGGCTGGCGATTCCGCTCGTGATAATCAGCGCCGTTCAGTTCACGTGGCAGTGGAAGGGCATAGCGGGCACGGTGACGGACTTCCTCACGCCCAACGGCTGAAGCGAAAGCGATAATAAACTCGGCGGCGGAATTATCCTTCCGTGCCGGTGTAGCTCAGCCTGGTTAGAGCGCCAGACTCATACGTGCATACTCAGGGTCTAACTGGGGTTTGCTGGGCAATCTGGAGGCCGAGAGTTCAAATCACTCCACCGGCACTTTTTCTTTTCACAAATCGCGGCCGTAGACGAGGACTTTTTTGTCCCATAGTTTGCGGTGCAGGACGCCGCTTTTTTTGAAGCCGAATTTGGAGTAAAGGGAATGGGCGGCGTCATTGTCTTCGGCGACAAACATGACCGCGCGGGAACAGCCGCGGCGTTTCGCGGCAGCAAGGCATTTTTTCAGCAGGGCGGTTCCTACTTCCATTCCTCTGAATTCCTGCAGCACCGCCAGCCCGAGAATCTTCGCCTGCTTCCCGTGGAACTCGACGTCGGCGAAGCCGACGGTGTGCCCGTTTTCCTCGGCGGCGAAATAGAGGATGCTCTTATCCGCCATGCGCTCGATAATCGTCGAGAAGGTGAAACCCGTGTAGGGGAAGAAGTGGCGCGTCATGGCGGTGATGCTGTAAAGGTGCTTGCGCGTCGCACGGATGACTCTCATGCGGGCACCGCCTCCGTTCCCGACGCCCAGTCATCGGCAAAAACTTCCTCGAACGCCTGCGCAACTCCCGCGTCGTCTATAATCACCGCGGCTTCGCGGTTCAGGGTGAGCGCGTGCCTCGACCAGTTGATGCTTCCGACGAGCACGCGCCTGTTGTCGGCAACCGCGCATTTTGAGTGCGTGTTGGCGTAAGAAAGCGTTGCCCAGCGAACTGAAACGCCGTGAGCCGCAAGATAGGCGCCGGTTTCCAGATTTGCGTCGATGCGCGGCTCCAGAATCAGGCGCACCCTCACTCCGCGCGCCGCGGCATCCTGCAGCGCGCTCTTGAGCGGCGGATACGAGAACTGGTAGAGCTCGACGTCGAGCGTCTGTTTTGCGGAGGAAACGAAGGAAAGGAGCTGCTCGTCCGCGTTTGGGGAGAAAACAGGGGTTATTGCCGAGGAATTGACGCAGAAGGCGCGCTGGGCGGGCGGAACCAGAATGAAAAAAATGGAGGCGAGAATAACGCCCGCTGCAAACGCGATTGCAACCTCCCTTAACTCCCGCATGCTGCGTTTACAGCGTTGCGTCTTTTAACGCTGACGCACAGCACTTTTTGTTCGCGCTGCGGCGTTCGCAAAACCTGCACTAAAAGCTACAGCGTCGCGTCCTTCAACGCCGTTGCACACGGGCACTTCCGCTCCTTCGGCAGGCGCGAAATCAGCTCGAGGATGAGCTTACGGATGCGCTCGTTGTTCGAATTGAAAACGCGCACGACCTCCTCATGCGACACGGGCTTCACGCCAGGCACGTCCTCGAGCCCGACGTCGTAGTCCGTTATCAGCGAAATGTTCGCGTAGCACATCTCGAGTTCGCGAGCGAGCGCAGCCTCGGGATACGCAGTCATGTTGATGACGCGCCACCCCATCGAGGAGAACCACCTGCTTTCCGCCCTCGTAGAAAAACGCGGGCCCTGAACCACAACCATCGTGCCTTCGGGATGCACGCGAACGCCCTGCTTCTTCGCGACGTCGATTGCGAGGCTGCGCATCTCGGGGCAGTAAGGGTCTGCTGTGCTGACGTGAACCGTCTTCGGACCGTCGTAGAATGTGTCCTTCCGTCCGCTCGTCCTGTCCACGAACTGGTCGCATATCACGAAGTCGCCAGGCTTCACGTCCGGCTGCAAACTTCCTGCGGCGCACGGAGCTATGATTCTGGAAACGCCGAGCTCCTTCATCGCCCACATGTTCGCGCGGTAGTTTATCATATGCGGCGGGAGCGTATGCTTGTTTCCATGGCGGGGCATGAACGCGACCTTCCTGCCAGCGACTTCCGCGATTGCCAGGGTATGGGAGGGCTTGCCGTAGGGCGTGTCCGCCTCCGTCTCCTGCACGTCCTCGAGGAACGAATAGAAACCCGAACCGCCGAATACCCCGATTTCCGCCCTCATCTCTTGCTTCGCCTCTGCGTCTTCATCCATGCGGACGCCTTGTGCCTCGACTTCCTGCGGAGCGAAAGCTTGCGGTGCCTTGCCTCCCTTTTTCTTATCATTCAAATCACCTTTTCCTTAAGACGAGAAATTCGTGGTCCTGTTCGTACGGCTCGAGCCGCATCTTTTCGACGATTTCGAACGTTCGCGAAAGCTCCGCCTCCACCGTCTTGTAAACGGTTTCGGGCTCCTTGACGCTCGAAACGCACCGCGCCTTCACGGCTATCATTGCTACGCCGCCCTTCCTCAAAAACCTTGCGTTCTCTATGAGGATGCGCGCCTGCGCGGGGTCGGCGACGTCCTCGAAAACGAAATCCACGTGCGAAGGCAGTTCTGCTGCGTACGTCTCGGACTTGCGCGCGTCGCCGAGGATGGGCAGCATGTTCCCGCGCTTCTCGCAGACGCGTATCAAGTCCCGCATCGCCCTCGCGGAAATCTCGACGCAGAACACCGCGCCATCCGCACCGACGAGGTCGCTCACGAACGACGGAGTCGTCCCGTTCGCCGCGCCGAGATACAGCACCGAGGCGCCGACGGGAATCCCAGTCTTCAATCCGCGCATTACCGCCGCGCCGAGCTTGCTCTGGTTGGGGTTCCATTCGCGCCATTCCGCGCCGTTTTTTTCGAGCAGCCGCTCGCCGTGCACCTTGAATCCGGGCACGAGCGAGCGCGCGTACAGCCGCGAACCCTCGCGCACGAGGTTCGGATTGGAGAACATGGGAAGAATAAGGAGAAAGGGAAAAATAAAAGGGTGCGTTACGCGGAAGCGCTCGCGGAGGGCGTCGCCGTCGCGTTCACGGAAGGCTCCACGGTTGCGGTTGCCGAAGGAGACGCCTTCGGAAGCTTCGCGCACACGTCGGGCCGCGCCGCGCAGATTTCCTGCTCTATGGCGTTGCCGCTCGGCGACTGCAGGTTCCCGAACACGTACTTGCAGTCGACCACGAACGTCGGCACCGTAACCGGAATCGCGTCGAGCGCGTATTCGGCGAGCTTCGACTCGGCGTTCGTGAAATTCACGTCGCCAACTGCGTCGAGGCACTTCTGCTCGTCGCCCTCGCGCAGCGCGATGCAACGATTCTCGACGGAAAGCAGCGAACCGAAGCGCGCCTTCGCCTCGGTGAGCCCTTCGTCCGCGGCATACTCGTAACCGAGCCCCTTCGGATTTAACGCCAATCCTTCCTCGCTCGCGAGGCGCTTGCACGCCGTGCAGGACTCGGAATAGAAGTAGTCGAGATTCGTGCCGTTCTGCGCCGAGCACGCCGCGCCCACCATCGCCGAGCGCTTGGGCACGTATATGACGTTGCCGTTGGGCGGGTGCGAAACGGAGAAACCGGAGGTTGCGGAACTCAGCACCTGCGTAAGGTACTCCTTCAGGTACTTGTTGTTAGACACGTCCGCCGAGGACGCGTAAAGCGCGGGGACGCGCGCGACGCCGTAGGAAACGGCGGTCGCCTCCTGTCTCTTGATGTCGACCTTCTGGAGCGAGATGCGCCAGTTCGCGAAATTCTGCGCGTAACCGTCGAAGAAGGATATGATGTTGTCGTTCTCGCAGAACTCGCAGGAGGAGTCGTAGAACAGCATCAGCGTCGCGGGCTTGACGTCGCTCGTCGCCTCAAGGACGGCGAGGCGCGACTCAAGGAAGTTCAGTTTGTTCAGAATCTCCGTGTCGTTGCTGCTGGAAGCGGGCTGCTGCGAAATCGCGTTCAGCTGCATTATGGTGTAGCCGGCGAAAACTACGAATACGAGCGCCAGCCCTGCCACTACGTAAAGAAGGTTGTCCTGCCCGTGCGTGTCCTGCGGTTTGTGTTCCTCCATAAGAAAGCACCTCGGAAAAAGGTTATTGCGAAACCGCTTTTAAATCGTTGGTTTTAAACAAGTGCATGAGGGAATTCGCGCTTGCGGGGCTTCTGCTGGTGGGCGTGGCTTATTTCGCATACGGCGACCTGCACGACGCCGACACGCAGGCGCGCCCGTGGATGAGCACGATAATCCTGCCGAACGAGGTGGCGGCGCTCGACTGGGTGGTGAAAAACACGCAGGAGCGCACCGTTTTCGCAACCGACATCTTCGGCGGCGAGATGATGATGGGGCACGCGCTGCGCGAGGGCACGGTTGGCGGCGACTGGGCGATAATACCGAACGTCGTGCAGCGCATGAACGACGTCCAGTACAAGATATACGGCGCTTCCGATTCGGCGCAGGCGCACGAATACGCGAAGAAATACGGCGCGAAATACGTCTGGGTGCCGAAGCGCATGATTTTCGCGGGCTACGAATGGAAGTTGCCCGCCGCCGTCTTCGACGACGCCTCGCTCTTCAAGCGGGTTTTCGACAACGGGGGCGTTTCCGTGTACGAGGTGCTCTGATGGACAGGCGCGTGCTGCTGCTCCTCGTCGGCGCGTTGCTGCTGAGCCTGTACACGCACGTGATGGTTTTCTCGGAATGGCACATGCCAACCTATGGGAACACGATGATACACGTCGCAGCAGCGCGGCATCTCGTGGAGCACGGATACTATCCGCTGGACAACGACTATTCGTATGGGGGCGGGATCTCCAATCTCTACGTTCCCGTTTATCGGTTCGCGCTTGCCGAGGGCGTTTTCCTCACAGGCGCGGATTACGACATAATCAGCCGCCTGTTTGTCATGGCGTTCGCGCTTCTCGTGCCTCTCGGCTTCTTTCTTCTAGGGAGGACGGCATTCGGAGAATGGGCGGGCGTGGCTGCGGCGTTCCTCTCGTCCCTTGTTCCCGAATTGCTCATCTACACCGTCCGTCCGCTCCCGCAGGGAATGGGGCTCGCGCTGCTCCCGATTGCATTTTATTTGATGATAACCGGAAGGCGAGCGCCTGCGCTTGCAGCTGCGTTCATCGTCTCGCTCGTGCACCAGGAAGCCGCCGTCTTTCTCGTGGGGGTTGCGGCGGCGTTCTTCGGGCTCAAGCTGCTCGAGGCTGCCCTGCGCTGGAGCATCGACAGGGGGAGGTTCGCGCTGGGAGAAACGGCGATTACCGCGTTCGCGTGCGCCGCGCTCGGCACCGCGACATACTTCGCCTGGCACTTCTTCGCGACGGGAAACCTCGACGTCTTCTCGCTCGCGCAGTTCCAGCACCACGAGGGGAACGCCGTCGATTACGCGCTCCTGCTGTCTAAAACAGGCAGGGTGGTACTGGCGCTTTCAATCGCGGGCGCGTTTGCGTGCGCGTGGGCGATTTACGAGAAGTGGAAGACGCGGAAGATTGACGCGGAGCTGTTCGCGTTCGGCGTTGCGCTCGCTGGTCTCGGCGCGATAAAGAACGACGTGTTCGGGCTGCGCGTATTCATGGACAGGTTCATCGTGTTCCTGTCGCTGGGCTTGATACTCTTGGCTGCGTTCGGCTTGACGCAGTCCGTGCGCGTCTTGAAGAAAATCGTTCCAGGCGAAAGGAAATAATTTGAAAAAACGTCAGTCTAGACGCGGCGTTACGTTGCGGAGCGTTGTTACATTACGAGGGGACCTGTTTTCCCCTGCTTATGCTGCGGGACCCGACACGCACACGCCAAGGAAGGGGGTAGCGTTAGAAGTCTGGTTCACGACCCAACAGGGGTAATTACCTTTGGGTAGGTATCCGCCTCCGGTACTGTGCTCCGCACAGTTACCCATCAAGACGCAGTTATAGCTCCACATTTCTTTCGGTATGTACTCCTCGTTTCCAAAAACAGTTTGAAGCGCGCGGTTGTATCCCAAGAAGTTTCCGATTAAAAATCCTGCGACAAGCAGTGCAACACCAAGCAACGCAACCCTCTTGTTATCCCACTTCAATGGCAAACACCCAAACATAGCTGCGAGCCAACGCTTTTTATTGTTTTCGATACCTCATTCGCAGGGTGGTCGCCGTAGAGGACGTATTGATTGCCGGAAAGAATAAAAACCTCGCGGGAGCGTTTCAGCAAACCACCCCGAATATCCTGAACCGGTAGGTGTCGAGCCGCTCGTCGTAAACCTTCTCGAAGTGCGGCGATTCCTCGAACTTCGAATAGTCGACGGAGTAGCCCTCCTCCTGCGGCCCGATGAAGACGTAATTCACGCCGTATTTTTTGAACAGGGCGCAGTCCGCGTTGCGGTACATGTCGTTCACGTCGCGTTCCTGCTGCGAATAGTCGAGTCCGTGCG
>PEXZ01000060.1 GCA_002763345.1 Candidatus Micrarchaeota archaeon CG08_land_8_20_14_0_20_59_11 | reverse complement strand
TCGCCCGCGCTTGTAGACGCGTGCGTTCGCGCCGGCTTGAGCACTGTCGAGGTTTCGCGGCTGGAGGAGCCCGAGAGAGTCTCTTCGGTGGAAGGCGCGTCAATGCCCTGGCTCGCATCGCAGGTAATCAGAAAGCACGGCGGCGCTCCGGACGTTTTCTGGAGCAGGGGCTCGTTCGGGAAGGAAGCGACGGTGTGCGTGCTCGGCGCCAACCCTCGGGAAGTGCTTGCGAAAACGCGGCGGGCATTCAGGACTGCAGCGTATTGAGGAAGTCCTCGGCGAATCCGAACTCGGAATATTCCTTGCCGAGCATCGCCGCCGCCAGACGCTTGTAGGCGCGCGCCGAACGCGAGTGCGGGTACGCGAGCACCACCGGTTCCGAGCGCGAAGACGCCATCGGCACGCGGTTGTCCTCCGGGATTTTGCCGATTACCTGCGTGCCTTCGAGAAGCGTGTTAATCTCGTCGTCGGAAAGCTCGCCCCTGAAGCGCCCGGTGCGCGTCACCACGACGCCCGCAACCTGCGTGCCGAGATGTCGCGTGAGGCGTATCGTCTTGTAGGCGTCCGCCATCGCCGGAAGTTCGGGGTTCGTGACGATTACCGCCTTGTCAGCCGACTTGATGATTTCGCTCACCTCGTCGCCGAGGCTGGAAACGCAGTCCACGATTACCGTGTCGGTGTGCTTCTTGATGTCGCGTATCGTGCCCCGCAGGGCGCGCGACGTGATGTCGCCGTGCGCGTGCAATTGTATGCTCGCGGGTATGAGGCGCAAGCCCGTCTCCTCATGGACGTACGTCGCCTCGTCGATGCTCGCGTCCCCTCGCACGATGTCGTTCAGCGTCTTCGCGTGGAGCGGGATTCCGAAATAAATCGCGAGGTTGGGGGTGACGAGGTTGCCCTCGACAATCGTGACGTTGTGTCCGTGCTGGGCGAGCGCTGTGCCGAGATTGATGACTGTTTGCGTTTTCCCGACGCCTCCTTTTCCAGAGGCGAATACCAGTGACGTGCCCATCTTCGGTCAAACCCCCTTCTTTCTATACGCGCGTTTCCAGCCTTAAATACCCTTTCACTCCGCGAGCACTATGCGCAGCGCAGCGGGACGTCTCGTCACGTTTCCGGAGCGTATGCCGACGACGTATTCCGCGCCCTTCTGCTCGGCCAAATCAACGAGGCGCTGCGTGACGATTCCGTCGAGCACCACCGCCCAGACGCCGTCCGTTTCCCCCAGCGTCTTCATTATCTCACGTATCATTACCTCGTTCATCGTCCCGCCGCTTTTGTCGAGCAGCCGCGCCTTCAGCGAGCCCTCCAAATCCTTCAGGCTCCTGCGAAGTGCCTCGGATTTCTCGCGCTCCTCGGGCGTCTCCTCCCTCGCGGGCGCTGCCGGCGCGCTTATCTCAATCGTTGCTTCGTCCCTCTCGAAGCGCTGCTGCGGCTGGGAACGCGGTTCCTCGCGCACTCCGCGTTCCGCCCTTTCCGCGCGCTCGCTCTTCTCCGGATACCTCTCGGCAGGCTGCTCCGCGCGCTCCTTCGCGAGGTGCTCGTAGCCAACCACCTGCTCGATGGGAGTCCTGCGGCGCAGGCATTTTATGAGTTCCTTGCGGCCGAGCTCCTCCACCTCCTTTCCCGGAGGCGCGCGGCAGACGTAATCTACGTCCGTCGCTTCCACGAGCTCCTTGAGGATGATATCCCCGCCCCTGTCGCCGTCAAGGAAGACGGTGATTTCCTTCTCCTTGCCGAGTTCAGCGATGGTCTTGCCTACCTTCGCGCCGCCTATGGCGACGACGTTCTTGATGCCGTTTCTCAGCAGGTTGATTACGTCGGCGCGGCCTTCGACTACGATAATCGCCTCGCTCGTGGCAACCGCGGGCCCTGCCGGAAGCTTGTCCACGCCGTATGTCCCGACATCCGCAATCTTCGCGTCGTCGCGCACCAGGTCGCTGAGTTCCTTGCTTTCGGGAATTTCGTTCGTAAGCATGGTGCGGAGCAGCGTCTTTGCGCGGTCGAGCACTTGCTTTCTCTTCAAATTGCGCGTGTCCTCTATCTTTTCGACGCCTATCCGCGCCTCGCAGGGGCCCACCCGGTCGACAATCTCGAGCGCGGCTGCGAGGATGCTCGTCTCCACCATGTCCAAACTGGACGGAACGAGAATCGTGCCGAAGCTCCTGCCGCTGCGCACCTGCACGTCCACCTCGATTCTTCCGATGCGGCCGTTCTTCTGCAGCTCGCGCAAATCCAATTCGTCGCCGAGCAAGCCCTCAGTCTGCCCGAAAACCGCTCCGACGATGTCAGGCTTCTCGACGATGCCGTCTATCTCGAAGTTCGCCTTCACCAGGTACTTTACCGTGTCTATGTAAGTTTTTCCCATTGTTTTCATTCACCTTTTTTTCAAGCTCGGACAGCCGGAACCCGAGTTCCTCGACCGTCCTCAAACCCAACAACCTCTTCATTTTTTTCCTCAGGCGGACGTCCGCCTTCATCAATTCCGAATACTCCCCCGTCTTTCTTTCGCCTTCGTCGTCCCAGTCGAAGAGCAGCGTTGCAGGAAGCCCGAGCGATTGCGCCTCTTCCGCAACCCGCTCCGCCTTCCTTCCGCCGCACAGCACCACCGGCGCGGTTACGCCAGCGTCGCGCAACGCCGCGCGGTCGCGCTTTCCTTCCACTAGGACTAGCGTGGAATCCAAGGCATGGAAAACCTTGTCGATTTCCTTTTTCTTGCGGAGGAGTTTGTCCGAAAGCATCTGAATCAAAACGCGCCGCGCGCCTGTTGTTCCCTTCCTCACGGCTTTCGCTCAGAGGGTCATCCGGCGCCCGGCGCAGTTTTCTTTCGGCAGCGAATAATAAATTACCGCCGTTACTGCTTCAGGTGCTCCTTCTCCGCTATCAGGTCATACAAGGAGGGCGAAATGCGGACAATATCCCTTTCCGATATTATTCCCACTATCTTTCCCGCATCGAATATCGCTAGTCTCTTTATGTTCTTTTGTCCCATCAGCCTCGCCGCCTCGTTGATGTCCGCGCTCGCGGGCACGCCTATGAGCGGCTTGCTTGCGATGTCCTTGACCTTCAAGTCCATCTTCTTCGTGGCGACGGCTTTCCTGACGATGTCGGCGTCAGTCATCATCGCGTAAATCTTCTTTTTGGCGTCAGTGACGAGCAGCCCGCCGACCCTCGCGTCGGTCATCACCTTGGCTGCCTCGTACATGCTGGCGTCCTCGCTGATGGTGACAAGAGACCGTCTCATGCAGTCCCCAGTCCTTATCCCTGTCTCCATTGGGATATCTACGCAGCCCGCTTTTAAAAGCGTTGCCGCGCACGACAATAGTCGTTGTGTTATTAATCCGTTTTTCGTAATATCGGCATGGGCAACAGCCGCTACAACAAGGGCGCGCACCAGGAGCGTTTGCTGTCCGCTGAGCTGAAAACGCACGGCTTCCGCGTCGTTCGTGCCTCCGGAAGCGGGGTGGACGGCATTTCTCCCGATCTCGTCGTTCTCAGCGCTACGAAAAAATTCGCGCTTGAGTGCAAGGCGTGGCGGAAGGCGCCGCATCTGGAGACGACGAAGTTCAAAATCATGCAGGAGTGGCAGAACGCGACGGCGATGCCCGTTTACGTCGCCTGGCGCAAGCCGCGCCGCGAGTGGCGCTTCTTCCCGCTCATGACGTTCCGCGAAAATCCGCGGGGGTTCTCGCTGCTGGAGTCGGACTACGATGCAGGGCTGTCCTTAGACGCGCTTCTGGGCTGAGTCGTATTTCTTGCGTGCGGCGGGCGTGATAGTCCAGAGCCGCACGTGCGCAAGATTTCCCGTCTTCTTCGCCATCCCCTTTCCTTCCAAAAACTCCAGCACGCGCAGGACGAACTCGTTGTCCCGGCCGATTTCCTGCGACAGCGCGCTCGCGCTCAGCGGTTCGGGGAAGCGTTCGTAGAGCGCGTGAAGCGCCTGCTCGGCAACCCGCGTGAAGTTCTTTTCGGAAATGCGGGACATCCAGGTGTTTAAACACAACCGAAATAAAAGCCCTGCGCCTTGTTTATGCGATGCAGAAAAAACTCGGCGAGAACGCCCCGGACTTCTTCGACCACTGCCGCGTAATCGGCGAGCGCGTGCTTTCCCTGGAAAATCCGCTCGTGCTCGGGCACTACGACGCGGACGGAATTAGCGCAACCGCCCTGGTCGCGAATGCGTTGAAAACCAGGAACAGAAAATTTGAAACGAAGACAATCAAGCGCGTCGACGACAAGCTGCTTTCTTCGATTCCGCGGGAACGCGACGTGGTATTCGTCGACTTGGGCTCAGGACAGGCGGAACTCATAGAACGGTATTTTCCCGGCGCAATCGTCATCGACCACCATCCGCTTTCTTCCGCCTCGGGTTTGCTGCAGGCGAATCCGCACGTTTTTGGATACGACGGAGCTACGGAGGCGTCCGCGGCTTCCACCGCTTATTTCTGCTTCAAGCACCTCAACGCGCCGCGAATCGTGGAGCTCGGCATAGTCGGAGCCGTCGGGGACATGCAGGACCAGGAGGGGCTGCGCGGCTTGAACGCGCGGATGCTCGGCGATTCCGTCGAATCGGGAGCGGTTCTTCGCACGCGCGATTTGCGCATGTTCGGACGCGTCTCCCGCCCTCTTGTCTGGTTCCTCGCGTACTGCGACGAGCCTTTTCTGCCGGGATTGACGAACAACGACAAGGCGTGCGCGCTCTTTTTGCGCAAGCACGGCATCCCCTTGAAACAAGAGGGAAAATGGGTGCGTTATTACGACCTCCCCCCTCAAAAACGCAAGGAGCTGCAGGAGGCGCTCATCAGCTACTGCAACGGAAACGGCGTCAGCGCGGAAGCAACGGCGTCGATGATAGGCGACGTCTACATTTTCCTGAAGGAGCCCGACGGAACCGAACTCCGCGACGCGTACGAGTTTTCAACCCTCTTGAACGCATGTGGAAGACATGGGAAGCCGGAACTCGGCATAAACGTTTGCCTCGGCATGGAGGGCGCCTATGAGGCAGCCCACGAAGTCCTGCTCGAGCACCGCAAGGCAATCCGCTCGGGAATATTCTTCGCTCGCAAGCACGCCTTCGACGCAGGCGCGTTCTATTTCCTGGACGGCAGGGGTGAAATCCCGGACACGATAATCGGCACCGTTGCTGGCGCCTACTTCAATTCGGGGCTCGTCGAGCGCACGAAACCCATACTCGCGTTCAGCAACGACGAAGAGGAAAACACGAAGGTTTCGTCCCGCGGGTGCAAGGCGCTCATCGAGAAGGGATTGGATTTGGGAGAAGTGATGCGGAAAGCGGGCGCGACCGTAGACGGAATAGGAGGCGGGCACAACGTCGCAGCGGGCTGTTCCTTCAAGCCTTCGGCGGAGAACGAGCGCCTTTTCCTGAAAAAGGCGAAGGAAGTAATCGAGATTCAGCTTCAGCTGCGTTAGCTTTGAGCAGCCAGCAGTATGTCCTCGCGCGTTACGTATTTCCTTCCCGCGTGCCTCGCGTAAATCTTCGCCCTGAAGACGACTTCCTTCGCCCTGTCCTCGAGTATGTCCCCGAGCTTGCGGCTGGCGTCCTCTCCGACGCGCTCGGCGCCCGCGTTCCTAAGTAGCACGTCCATGTCGAACAGCGACAGCATCCT
>PEXZ01000051.1:892-5637 GCA_002763345.1 Candidatus Micrarchaeota archaeon CG08_land_8_20_14_0_20_59_11 | reverse complement strand
GATTTTCCCGCTTGTTTTCCTGATGTCCTTCGTCTACGACGCGATGTGCGGGAAATGGGAGAAGACGCCGCGCATTTTGCTGATGCTTTTGTGCACCTTCCTCGGCGTGCTTGCGGCTGCGCTGATGGTTTACTTTTATCTCGGAGCGTCGCTGACGCCCGCCGCGCCTACGTGAACGCAACCAGCTTCTTCTTGATGTCCTCAAGGCCAAGCACCGTCACGAGCAGCGGAATTCCCTCGTTCTCCGCGATTTTCACCGCGAGCTTGTCCACCCTGTCGGCCGCAAGCCCGTGAAGCACGACCGCCGCCGGCTTGATGGGCGCGATTCGCACCGCCACCATCGGGCTGCGCCCCGTCGTGGTGCCGGTAAAAAGCAGCGCGCGCTGCGACGTCGTGCTGTATATCTTCACGAAGGATTCGTACGGCATCTCGAGAATCACTTTCACGGAATCGAGGATGGTGCACCCGAATATCGACACCTTCGCCATCTTGTCCCCGTTGCACAGCGCCTTTGCCTCGATGGCTTTCGCGAAATCTGCGAGCGGCACGGTTTTCTTGAAGTTCACCACGTCGAAGAACGTCTGTTCGGGTTCCGCCTCGCGCAACCGCTTCACGAGCTCCCCGCCCTTCTTGACGTCAATCTCAAAGACGGCGTCCACGAAGCGCTTTATGATTGCGGTGCCCGGGCTCTTGCGGCGGTTGCTCTCGTAATCGCTTATGGTCGAGGGCGTGATTTTCAGGAATTCGCTGAGCTCGCTCTGGCTCACGCCGAATACCTCGCGCCATTTTTTCATGGTGGCGCCTATGTCTTCGGAGAGCGCAATCTCGCCAGCAATCTTGACTTTGAGCTGCTCAAGAGCCATGAACGACAATCCCGCTAACCGCATGCCAGCCGCGTTAAAAAGCGTTTCGTCAAAAGACGAACTACCTTATCTTCCAGTAAACCAGCGCGAGCACCGCGACGCCCACGCCGAGAATCGTAAGGTCGAGGTTGTACAGGAACGTCACTAGCAGCAGCAGCGACAGTCCGAGCATGAAGAACGTGAGCGGGTCCATCCCGAATATTCCCGGCTTTTTGTATGCGGGCGGAGGAGCCAGATTGCCTCCGGGCTGCGGTCCGCCCTGCGAAATCGGCGTGACGTTTCCGGTTTGCGGGTCCACCTTCACGGAAAACCCGCACTTCGGACAGTAGACGACGCTGTTCGCCTCGTCCACCTGCAGGTTCGGATTGCCGCACTGCGGGCACGCAATATCCACGGAGCCATTAAGAAGCGCGCCTTTTAAATCGTTCCCCCCTGTTTCTTCTTTCATGAAAGACGCGCTGCTCTGGAAAAAGGAGGGCGGGGCGGTGCGCTGCCTGCTCTGCGCCCATTCCTGCCTGATTCCCGCAGGCGGCGTGGGATACTGCGCCTGCCGCGTCAACGAGCGCGGCGTCCTGAAGACGCTAACCTACGGGAAAAGCACCGGCTTTGCGATGGACCCCATCGAGAAAAAGCCGTTCTACCATTTCCATCCGGGTTCGGCGGTTCTTTCCTTCGGAACGCCCGGTTGTACAATGAGATGCCTCGGATGCCAGAACTGGCACCTGTCGCAAAGCCCGCGGGAAAGCAGGCGCGCCTTCGACATCCCCGAGACGATGCCCGCGGAAATAGCGGCGATGGCGGTGCGCGAGCTGGCGGACGGAATCGCCTACACCTACTCGGAGCCGACCATTTTTTTCGAGTATGCGCGCGACACCATTCTTGAAACCAAAAAGCTCGACAAAAAGAAGTTCCACGTGTTCGTTTCCAACGGATTTTTTTCCGAGCAGATGTGGAACCTCGTGACGAAGGAGAAGCTCCTCGACGCCATCCGAATTGACCTGAAATCCTTTTCCGACGCCTTTTACCGCGAGTACTGTGGCGCGCGGCTTGAGCCCGTCCTCGAAAGCATAAAGCGCGTCCGCAAAAGCAAAATCCATCTCGAACTCATCACGCTCCTGATTCCGGGGAAGAATGATTCTGCCGAAGAGGTGCGTGCCATCTCCGAATGGGTGGCGAAGCTCGGCAAGGACGTTCCCCTGCATTTCATCAGGTTCTTCCCGCAGTACAAGGCGGGGGATTTGCAGGCGACGAGCGAGGGGGCGTTGCGCGGGGCGAAGGGGATTGCCGAGGAAGCGGGACTGCGTTACGTCTACGTCGGCAACCTGGGCGGAGAGGACGACACGCTCTGCCCCAGATGCGGAACGAAGGTGATAGGCCGCGCCGGTTTTTCCGTCGTCCAAAACGCGCTGCGCGGCGGCAAATGCCCGTCCTGCAAGACGAAAATCGCGGGCGTGTGGGCGTAGCGTTTATTAATCCGCCCGCTTTTTTCTTCTCATGCCGTTCCAGGGACTTTTCAAGTGGCTTCTCGGATTTTTCCGCGGGCGCAAGACGTTCAGCCTCGGAATCTACGGAAACGTCAACACGGGCAAGAGCACGCTCGCCAACCGCATCTCGATGGACTGGACGGGCGAGGCGATGAGCAAGGTTTCCGAGATTCCCCACGAGACGCGCGAGGTCATCAAGAAGGAGCGCGTCTCCATCCGGGTCGACGGCAAGGAGCTCACGATTAATCTGCTCGACATGCCGGGCATCGCCACGAAGGTGGACTACCACGAATTCGTGGACTACGGCATGTCCAAGGACGACGCCCAGCAGCGCGCGAAGGAAGCCACGAAAGGAGTCATCGAGGCGATTAAATGGCTCGAGCACGTCGACATCGCCCTCGTGGTCATGGACGCGTGTCTGGATCCCTACACGCAGGTGAACATAACGATTCTCGGCAACCTCGAGGCGCGGAACATCCCCGTCATCATAGTCGCGAACAAAATCGACAAGAAGAGCGCGAAGCCCGAGCGCATCCGCGCTGCTTTCCCGCAGCACCACGTAGTGGAGGTATCCGCGCTGAAGGGCGACAACGTGAACAAGCTTTACGAGGAAATCGTGAAGAGGGCGCGCTGAATGGCAATCCAGTTCGAGTTCATTTCCTCCGACGCCATAACGGGCAAGTCGAGCGAGGAGAGAATCAGCCTCATCATGAAGTCGGTTCGCAAGGACAAGATTCTCGTGCTCGAGGAGCCGCTCACGCCCGCGGAGGAAAAGCTGCTCATCATGAAGACGATGACCGCAATCACGCGCGAATTCCCGGGAATAGAGGTATGCTCGTTGGGGCAGACGGGGAGCGACCTCAGGAGCCGCGTCATAAAACTTCTGGGGGGCAAGACGTCGGGGCTGACGGTCGTCGGACCCTCCAATCTCGTGCACCAGATAAAGCGCGACCCGCACAAGTTGCGCTTCATGGCGGGGAAATAGATGCCGCATAAATGCGTGCGCTGCGGAAAGGTTTTCGCCAACAACTCGCCCGAGCTCGTGAAGGGATGCCCCTGCGGCTCGCGCGTCTTTCTTTTCCTGAGGGAGGACCAGGTGACGCTCAAGGAGCTCGTCGAGAGCGGCATGCGGGAGGAAGAGGCGGAGCGGAAGGCGCCCGACGCACCGAAGGCGCCAGTTGATATTTCCCACCTGCACTGGCTCGAGGAGGAGCTTGCCTTCCTGAGCAAGGACAAGCCCGTTTCAGTCGATTTGGACGCAGTTGAAAACCTGAGAATCCTCGAGCCCGGCTCCTACGAGCTGGACATCTCCTCGCTGATGAAGGGCAACCCGCTCGTGATAAAATCCGAGCACGACATCTACTACATAAGGTTGCCGAGCCTGAAAAGAAAGTAACCTATTTCCTTTTTTCCCGCCCCGCAACGAAGGCAGCAGCCGCAGCAACTGCCGCGCCAATCGCCGCATTGAGCAGGATAATCGTTGCGAAAACAACCGGCAACCCCCATGCCGACGGAACCGAGATGCCCAGCACGGGCTTTCCGCCCAGCGGCTTCGCAATCATTCCGACTACGCACAGCGCAAGCGCCGCGCCTCCCATCAGCATCGCGCCCCGCATCGCCGCCTCCTTCGGCTTCCCAACCTTCCAACCCGCGTAAGCCGCGAGTGCGAGGAGCACCGCGGAAAGCGCGATGTTCTCCGCCGCGTACGATGAAACAGGGGGCAGAACTCCGGCAGCAACCAGCGCGCCCTGCAGCAGCCCGAACGCGACGAATACAAAAAACAGTTTATTCATTTTTTAGCGTAGCCCTTGATCCTGTCGCGCTTCTCCGTGCCTGCGTGGATGCGCACGCCCTTCACGTTGCGCACCGTGCGCTCGCCGAATCCCCGTGCGCGGAAAATCTCCTGCTCGCCGAGCTTCCCGCCGATTCCGAGCAGGCCGCCGCTTTTTTCCAGATTCAGCGCATTGATTACCCTGGCGCCCTTCTCCGTGAGCCGCGTCACAATCCGCTCCGTTTCCTCGCGCTTCGCCTTTCCCGAATGCACGCAGAACAGCGCCACCTTCTTTCCCGTCCAGTCGGCGCGCTCTATCAGCGCCTCGAGCCGCGCGTCCTTCTTCAGCGGCTTCGTTTCGAAGCCCAGGAAAACGAGCTCGTAATCGCCAGGCTCTTCCGCCCTTTCCGCCCTCTCCCCGACGGCGCCGACGCCCTCTGCCAGCGCTTTCGCCGCCCCGTCAAGTGCTTCGCTGGTAACGACGATGGCTACGCGCATATGTGCTTCACCGCTTCCTTCTCAGAGCCCGGAACGCGAACAGCGCCGCCCCCGCCACGAGCAAGGGCGTCATCTCGGCGTAAAAAACTCACGGAGGGGGTTACTTGGGGACTATATAAAAAGGTAGCG
>PEXZ01000051.1:0-881 GCA_002763345.1 Candidatus Micrarchaeota archaeon CG08_land_8_20_14_0_20_59_11 | reverse complement strand
AAAAAACGAAAAGAAAAGGGGCTCCGCTTATCCGTGTAGTTCGCGAAAGATGCGCTCGGTTTTGGGATTTTTCCGCAAGTGTCTCATCGCTTCATTGAGGTTTTGTCTGACGCCTTCAGGGCTGAGGTTAATGCCCCCATCCTCCGCGATTTCTCTGAGGCTCATCCCGCCTTCTCGGCCAATACCATGATACATTTTCACTATCTTGTATTGGACCGGTTCGATTACGTGTTCGTCGCGGGCGCGCTCCAGCGCTTTCCTGACCTCTCGCACGGTCTCCTCTTTTTCCATCGGTTCGGTCACGCTTTGCGAGTCTGTGCCTGGAATATACTCCAGAAGCGGCGTAGCATTCTCACCTCTTATCCATGGTTGGTCCAACTTGTATAGGTGCGTCAAGTTAACCGCTCTCCCGATTCTTTTGATGCGCTTTGGATCCCACTGGAAGGTCCTCATCACTTCTTGCGGGGTTGGGAGGTATCCGAGGACGACGGTTAATTTGCTGCGTTGTACCGCAAACTTCGCCAAGTCGCTTTCTACGTATGCGGGCATGCGTATTGGGCGGGCGTCATTATCTAACCCGCGTTCTATTGCCTCCTTTATCCACCACGCCGCATAGGTGATGAATCCGATTCTGCGCGTGTGGTCGAAGTGGTCGGCTGCTCTTATGAGCCCAACATACCCGTCTTGTGTAACGTCTTCGAGAGGAAGCCCGCGGCCCATGTATTTTTTGGCCGTGTACGCGACGAAGTCCATGTTGCCCTCGATTAACTTCCTTCTGGCGTCTTCGTATTGTTTCCTGGCTTCCTCAATCGTCGGCCTGTTTTGCTTGCGCCCTTTTATCGCCGCCTGCAATCGTTTCCGGTCCCAGCGCAGCTTTTTCA
>PEXZ01000067.1 GCA_002763345.1 Candidatus Micrarchaeota archaeon CG08_land_8_20_14_0_20_59_11 | reverse complement strand
CTCGCAACGGCGGTATTTAAGCGTTACCATTTGTTACTATAAGCGAGTTACTACTTATTCGGGAAAACCAATTCCAGCTGCTCAGGACAGCCTCGCGCACGCGACGTCAACTGCGCCGCCCACGCTCGTCACGGAAACGCGGTACCAGCCAGGCGCGAGCGGCGTCTCGCAGAAAAGCCGCGCCTCAGCGAGCAGCCGCCTGCCGTAGACGCGCCTTCCGCTGACGCCGAACTCGTTCATCTTGCTTTCCTCGAGGCTGCAGTAGAGCGCCTTCTCCGCCGAATCATAGAAGAAGCAGTTCGTCTCTGCGCCGGCGAAGACGTCGCGGCGGAGGACGCTGCCGTTGCCCGACAAGGCGACGTAGTTGGCGGCAAACGAAACGTCGTCCACCAGGGTTTTCGACAGCAGGGCGGCGTCGAGCGTGCGCGTGCGGGCGGTTTCCCCTGTCGCGACGGTGTAGAGCAGGAGCATGAACGCGATTATGACAGCAGTGACGAGGAAGAACTCCACGCCGAGCTGCGCCTTTCGCATGATATCCTCAAACAATTCCCGACTTAAATAATGCTGCTGTTGCGAGCGTTCCCGCGCAGAGGAAAGGCACGAACCCCGTCGCGCCCTTCAGCGGCTTTTGGTTCAGCAGGCGCCAAGCAACAAGCAGAAAAGCCGCGACGACGAACGAAAGCGGAATCATCAGCCAGTCCGTTCTTTCCGCAATCAGCGGAGCGCCGCTGCACAGCGCCATGAAGCACTTGGCGTCCCCTCCGCCCCAGACGCGGAGAAGGAAGAGCCCGTAGGCGAAAGCAAGCGAAATAATGACGAAGCCGGCGTAGTCTGCCGCGTCTTCCGCCGCCATTATTCCCGCCCCTGCGGTTGGAAAAAAATAAAGCGCGTTCAGCGTGTTTGGTACCCTCTTTTCGCTGATGTCGTGCCATGAGGCGATGAGGGAATAGACAAGGGCGTTTGCCTCGAAAAGCATAATGGGAGCGAAGCATTTCCTTTTTAATAAAGGGCGCCTACTGTTTGCGATGAACCCGCTCGGTGTTTCGTTCTGCGGCAGCAGGCTGCGCAATCCGACTGTTCTTGCGTCGGGAATACTCGGCGTGACAGCAGCGCAGCTGAAGCGGGCGGAGGAAGGCGGCGCCGGCGCCGTGACTACGAAGTCCATCGGTCCGGAGGAACGTTCAGGGAACAGGAACCCGACGTGCGTCGCGCTTCCGCACGGCTTGCTCAACGCAATGGGGCTTCCGTCGCCGGGATACGAGGCGATGGGCGAGGAATGGCGGCAGCTGAAAAAAATGAAGGTGCCGGTTTTTGCGAGTATTTACGGGGCGTCTGTTGACGATTTCAGGAGGGTTGCCGCTTACGTCGCGGACAAGAAGCCCGCGCTTATAGAACTCAACATTTCCTGCCCGAACACTGCTGAGCACGGACAGGCTTTCGGTTTCGAGCCGTCGGTTGCCGCCGACGTCGTGGAGGCGGTGAAGGAAGTTTCAGGTCGCGTGCCGGTATCCGTGAAACTCACTCCGAACACGCACAAAACCGTCGCGGTTGCGAAGGCGTGCGAGGAGGCGGGAGCCGACGCAATCTGCGCCATAAACACGGTTTCGGGCATGGCAATAAACATCGAAGCCAGAAAGCCCGTCCTGTCCTTCAAAAAAGGCGGGTATTCCGGACCGGCAGTCAAGCCGATTGCGGTGCGGTGCGTTTACGAGATTTACGAAGCAGTGGAAATCCCCATCCTCGGCGTCGGAGGCATCACCACAGGCCGCGATGCAATTGAGATGATGCAGGCTGGCGCCTCGGCGGTCGGAATCGGCTCAGGAGTCTACTACCGCGGACCGAACGTCTTCCGCCTTGTCTGCGACGAGATGCGGGAATGGATGCGCGGCAACGGTTTCGCTTCAGCCAAATCCCTCACTGGTGCGGCGCATGATTGACTTTCCGAGAATGGTCAAGGTTGCGGGAGTGAAGAAGGACGGAGGCGTAGTCGTCCTTTCGCTCGCGGAACGCTTCCCCAGCCAACCAGGGCAGTTCGCGATGCTCTGGCTGCCCGAAAAGGGCGAGAAGCCGTATTCCTTCCTTTCCGAAAACGAGTTCGGAATCGCGCCTGTCGGGGAACTCAGCCGCGGCTTGGCGTCGCTTAGGAAAGGGGACGCGGTGGGCGTGCGCGGTCCGTACGGGCGCGGGTTCGTTTTGAAAGGGAAGCGCGTGCTTTTGGTAGGCGGGGGCTGCGGCGTGGTGCCATTGGCGTTCCTCGCAAAGGAGGCGAAGAAGAAAGGGATGGCGGTTACGGTCATCACCGGAGCGAAAACCGCGGCATTACTCTCGCTGCATTCCTCGCTCGCGTCGTGCGCTTCGGTTTTCTGCTGCACTGACGACGGCACGAAGGGAAGGAAGGGATTCGTCACCGACGCGCTGAAGGACGCGCTGGTGCTGAAGCATTACGACTGCGTGTATGCCTGCGGTCCCGAGAAGATGCTGCGGCTGGTTGCGGAAATCTGCGTGAAAAAGAACGTGCCGTGCCAGCTTTCCGCCGAACGCCTGATGAAGTGCGGGCTCGGAATCTGCGGGCAGTGCGATTTGGACGGGTTGCTCGTCTGCCGCGACGGTCCGGTATTCGAGGCGCGCGACTTGCTGAAAAAACCGTCGTTCGGCAGAACCAGCCTTTCCGCTTCGGGAAAGGAAACCGTTTTATAATTCGCGGCGCACTGTTTTCCGTGGCTATGCTTAAGCTAGATCCGATACAAAGGAAGCGGGTGTTTCACTATCTTAAGCTGGCTTGCCTGGAGCCGGGAGCGCCCAAGCCTGACGCGGAGAAAATTCTGCCGCCGTCGATAAACCGCGTCAACGTCCTCAGCCAGTTGCATTACGCCCACGACCGGCCTACGCTTAAAAAATTGGCCGCGCTTGTGCGGAAAGGGGAACTTCATGCGAGCGCCGACCCGAAGGTCCTCAAAGCCGTGTCGCCACGGATGCTTGCCTCAAGCGAAATACCGAAAAGGAACACCCAGTTGAGCCGCGACTGCAAGAGCATAGCCCTCGCACTCTCGCATTTCCCCCAAACTCCCGAAGACTTACGTAAGTTGCTGCGAATGCTGGACAATCCGGGAAAAGAACAGTCCGTCTACGATGGGAGGGTGGCAAGTGCGATGTTGGCGCTTGCCGAAACTGGAACAGTCATCGCCTTCGGGCACGCAAGGATGCTCTCTTACTTTTACCTGAGGCCGGAAGCCCTTCCAGCCGAGGCTAGAGCCGCTGTTGCCGCAACCCAGCTGAAGCTAAGGACTATAAAACTACCCGAAGCTAGCGCCGCAGTTGCCGCAACCCGCTTGAAGCTAATGAGGGCTATAGGAGCTTGAGCCTGCCGGTTATCGCGTCTATTGCGTTTTCTTCGGCTGGGCCTATGGCGCACGCCGTGATTGTTCCCGGCGCTATCTGCGTGTGCCCCGCGTCGCGTATCAGCGTGCACGGGAGCTTGGCGCGTTTCGCCTTGTCGAAAATGCCGAGCAGTTCCTTTTCCGATGAAACCTTCAGCGCCACCTTCTCGCTGCCCGACAGCTGCCAGAGCCGTTTCGCGGAGTCGGGTGCCTTGAGGAAAGCGTCGAGGGAAGCGTGCGCACATTGCGCGGCGAGCTTGCCCTTGCCCATCTTCAGGTCCGCGCGAAGGACGATTGCCTGTTTGAACGGCATGAACTGCTTTCGGCTGCCGCGCTTTTAAATCCGTGCAACAGGTTTTTAACGCGCGTGCGTTATTCCTACCCATGCAGCACACGCCGATAAACGGGATTCTTACGGGTCACGTCGAGGAAGGCGAAGCAGTGACGATACGCGGCTGGATATACCGCACGCGCTCGTCGGGCGGCGTCGCCTTCGTGGTTGTGCGCGATTCCACGGGAGTAATGCAGTGCGCCGTGAAAAAGGGCGCGAAGGGCTTCGACGACGCCGTCAAGGCGCTGATAGAGTCCTCCATCACCGTCACGGGCACCGTGAAAAAGGACGGCCGCGCTCCCGGAGGATACGAGCTGCAGGCAACGGACTTCCGCGTAACGCATTTCAGCGAAACGTTCCCGATAACGAAGGACCAGAGCACGGAATTCCTGCTCGACGTCCGCCATCTGTGGCTGCGCTCGCAGCACCTCACGAACATGCTGAAGGCGCGCCACTTCATCGTGAAATACCTGCGCGAGTTCTTCGACGAGCAGGGTTTCTGGGAAATCTCGCCGCCGATTATAACGAAGAGCGGCTGCGAAGGCGGAAGCACGCTTTTCTCGCTGGATTATTTCGGCGAGAAGGCGTACCTGACGCAGAGCGGGCAGCTCTACAACGAGGCGTTCATCACCGCGCTCGAAAAGGTGTTCATCCTCGCGCCGTCGTTCCGCGCGGAGAAAAGCAGGACGGTAAAGCATCTCACGGAATACTGGCACCTCGAGGAGGAGGCGGCGTACTTCGACAACGAGGACAACATCCGGCTGCAGGAGGAGATGATTTCCTACGCCGCGCAGACGTTCGCGAGGAAAAACACGGATTTGCTCGTTCACTTCAACCGCAAGCCCGAGGAGCTTCTCGTCGTGGAGCCGCCGTTCGAGCGCATGTCCTACGAAGAGGCAATCAAAAAATGCGGATTGAAATACGGCGACGACTTCGGCGCGCCCGACGAGGTTACGCTGACCAAGGAACTCGACAAGCCGCTGTTCGTGAAGAATTTCCCGAAGGAGATGAAGCCGTTCTACATGGCAATCGCGCCCGACGGAAAGCACGCGCTGAACTCGGATTTGCTCGCTCCGCGGGGGCACGGCGAAATCATCGGCGGCTCCCAGCGCGAGTGGGAGTACGACAAGCTCGTCAGCCGCATGAAAGCCGAGGGCTTGAACATGAAGGACTACGAGTGGTACCTCGATTTGCGGCGCTACGGGAGCGTTCCGCACAGCGGATTCGGCTTGGGAGTCGAGCGGCTCGTGAAATGGATGCTCAACCTCGAGCACATCCGCGACGCGGTCGCGTTCCCGCGCGTGATAAACCGCGCGTACCCGTGATTGCTGCTTATGCGCCTTTGACGTCTTCGGGCTGCCTGTTTTTCCACGCTTCCAGCCGGCGCGCCGAGTCCAACTCAAGCACGCGGAACGCGTAGGATTGCAGCACGCTCGCCAAGGCAAGCGCATCCTTCGCGCCCAGATAGACGCGCTCCTCCTTCAGCCGCAGGGTGATGTTCGAAGGCATCGCCTTGCCGTCCTTTTCCCTGCCTTCCCAGACGCTCACGTCAACGCGCGCCTCCTTGTACGGAAGCCGCAACTGCAGCGCGTCAAGCGGTCTTTCAGCCATTCCCTTCACCTCGTTGGGGACCGCGTCTTGTATGACGCATTCCGCGGAATGCGTCCAGCAGAGGCGGGATTCGAACCCGCGAAGCACTTCTGCAACTGCTCGGTAGGCAGTCCCTTTTGTTGCCCGCTCGGGCACTTTTATTTTTATTCCGACCGGAAGGCGGGCGCCCCCTCCTGAAAAACGGGACGCCGCCTTGGTCAAATTCGTTCAGCGAAACGAGCAGCGCGCGGCGGCTTTTAAAGAAAAGCCGACCCCTGTTTGCCAGTGAAAAGTGGGGGGACTGAGATTGCCTTGCCTTTCTTTTAGAAAAAGAAAGGCGATGGCTCCGCCAAAGAAAACGATTCGC
>PEXZ01000052.1:7613-10095 GCA_002763345.1 Candidatus Micrarchaeota archaeon CG08_land_8_20_14_0_20_59_11 | reverse complement strand
CTTAACGCGACGATTCAGAACTACACCGCCGCGAATCCGGGTTATGCGTTCGTGGACGCCAGCGACACCTACCTCGGCAACCAGGCGGTGAAACAGCTCGTTTTCGACTGCAACTCCACGGTATTCGTCTGCAGGAGCATCCTTCTGGTCGCGTCGAACGGGACGGTGCTGAGGGAATACCGCACGACATAGTTTTTAAAAGCCGAAGCAGTTACGTGGTTCGGGGGTGCATTTTGATGTTCAAAAGAATAGTGCAGAAGGCGAAGCGCGTTTCCGCGGGCATCGTCGGCGTTTTTCGGAAAAGGCCCGAAATCCAGGTGGCGGGACTGCGCGAGGGCGACACCGCGTTCAAGGAATCCATCGAGGAGGAATGCCGCAAGACGCTCGGGAAGATACGCAAGATGCTCGCCGAGGCGGAGGGAATCGAGATTTACGTGAAGGCAACCGGCGAAGGGAAGCAGCGCCTCTACGAGCTCAGGGGCACGATGTTCACGGAAAAGGGCGACCTCCACGCCTCGGCGGAGGGAAGGGAACTCTACGGCGCGCTGACGCGCGTTTTGTACGAGTTCGAAAACGAGGCGCGCAGGGCTAAAAGCTGGAAAAATGACAAACGTTTATAAAGTGCAAGAAGCAGATTATTTCAGGTGATGCTGATATGAAGCGAAGAGGGCAATACGGACAGCCGTCATCGTCTTTCGGAGAGAGCGTAATCCCGCTGGTACTCATACTGATACTCGGCATTTTCATCGCCGGCAAGTTCGGCTGGCTCGACCTGCACAGCATTCCCGTGATAGGCGGCTTGTTCCCGGCGCCGTATCTCAAGGTGATGGTGGTGGGACAGGCGTCGCCTGGATTGCTCGCGCTGCTCACGGCAGAGGACTACCGCGTCGCCGGCGTCTCCTATGCGGGTTCCATAGCGCAAGAGGCAATCTATCCGGGCGTCTTCAACAACATAGACATCATCGTGCTGCAGTCGGAACGCGGGACAACCTGCGACAGAACTGCTCGGAAGACAATCGCGGACGCAGTAAAGGCGGGGGGCAAGAAACTGATAGTCATAGGCGACGCGTGCATCCGCGTGTCCGACGACCCGAATGCGCTCGGATGGGACATAGGCATCGGCTCGCTCGGAGACGTCATGCCCGTGCGGTACGGCGGCGTCATAGCGCACGAGAAGACAGGACAGGGATACGTTTACGCGGACGGCAGGTTCAAGATAATCGCGCAGGACCACCTGATATTCAACGGAATCATGAACTTCGGCTTCAGCGGAAAACTCGTGAACGTGTTCCCGAACGCTAACTCGAACGTGCTCGCATACGTGGACATGTACGGCGGCAAGCCGACGTCCCCCGCGACGTACGCGATAGTTGAAAGCCAGGGATTCCTCAGCGGGAAGACGGTTTATTTCGCCTTCGACCCGTCCACCACCAGCAGGAACATGTTCCTGAACGTGCTGCTCTACGTCAAGGGCGCGAAGGGCTGAGGGGGAAGGTTTTTTGGTTTTTCACGGAAAGGGGTTAGCGGAGCGATTGTGGGGGGAAAGGGTGGTGCCGAACGATAGTGGGAATTGATTCGGGCGCAACTACGGCGTACGCGGCGCTCGATTTGGACGGCAACATTCTTGCGATGGAGAGCAGGAAGAACTGGAACAAGGGCGACTTCCTGCGCCGCCTCGGGCGATGGACGCCGCTTGTCGTCGCCTCGGACACGAATCCGCCGCTCAAATTCGCGAAGAAAGTCGCCGCAACATTCAAGGCGCGGCTGTTTGCTCCGCCTCGTTCCCTTACTCACCGGGAAAAGTGCCGGATTACCCGGGACTTCAACTACGGCAACACGCACGAGCGCGACGCACTCGCCTCGGCGATAAAGGCGTACAACAGCACCGCCGCGAACAAAATGAGGCAGGTGAAACGCCGTTTTGGAACCAGAGAGGCGCAAGAGAGAGTAATGAGGGGCGAGAGGATGGCGTCCCTCTGCCGAGGCGTGCTTCGGGTTTAAAAAAGGCGGCGTTCTAAACAAAACAGGGTGACGTTATGGCTATTAAAGTGGATATGGACAAGTGTATCGGGTGCGGCACCTGCGTCAAGGTGTGCCCCATGAACATATACGAACTCAAGGGCAAGAAAACACACGTCAAGGACGGAGCCGAGAAGGACTGTATCCAGTGCCACGCCTGCGAGGCGAACTGCCCGGTCAAGTGCATTACAATAGAATGAGGTGGGGATGCGATGGACGAAGCGCCCGAGAAGCGGGACGACACCGTTTACGTGGGCAAGAAGGAGCTCATGGTGTATGTCATGGCAGTCATCTCCCGCCTGAACGAGGGCAGGGACGTGCGCATCAAGGCGCGCGGCAAGGCCATATCCGGCGCAGTTGACGTGACGCAGATAGTGAAGAACAAGTTCTTCAAGACGCTGCAGGTGAAGTCATTCGATATAACGACGGAAGAGCTGACCGGCGAGGACGGAACGAAAAGGAA
>PEXZ01000052.1:0-7574 GCA_002763345.1 Candidatus Micrarchaeota archaeon CG08_land_8_20_14_0_20_59_11 | reverse complement strand
GCCCCTCCCGCATTTTAGGTGCTTATGAGCAAGACGCCGATATGCGAATCGTGCCTCGCAACTGGTTCGCTTTGCGCGGGCTGCGAAGCGCGGCGCGCGTCCGGCGAGATAACCGAGGCGGACGTCGCGGTCGCTCGGAAGCTGTACGAGCTCGGCGCGCAGGCGGGTTTCGACCGCGCCGTGGAAAGGGGCGGCATCATCGTAATATTCACGAAGGAACCGTCGGCGGTCATAGGCCGCGGCGGAAGGAACGTTTCTGCGCTGAACGCGGCGCTGGGCAGGAAGATAAAGGTGGTGGACGGGAACGCGAACCCGCACGACAGGATTGCCGAAATCCTGCTGCCTGCGAAGCTGCTCGGGATAAACAAGGTGTTCAAGGCAGGAGGCGAAGAATACCGCGTGCGTATCCCGAAAAGGGACATGCCGCGGCTTCCGACGAACCTGCAAGTCCTGAACGGCCTGCTGACGGAGATACTTGGGAAGAAAACCGAACTGAAAGTAGAGTGATGCGACATGAAGATAACGAAACAAAAAATAATCATGGGATTCACAGTATTCATCATACTGGCGTTCGTGCTCGAGGCGTTCGTCGTGGTGATGTGGAAGCCGGTTGAGCAGGCGACGCCCACGCCCTCCCCGCAGGCGCAGGAGTTCGAGGGAAGCGGAACCGTCAATGCGACTATAGGAACCCTCGGGGGGACGCTGTTCGTGTCCTGCAATACAACCGAGGACGTGAGCGGGCTGCTCAATGCCGTGCCGGGGATTTCGCGGGCAGTCGCAGCTGGCGAAACGAGCTACATCCTCATGCTCTCGAATTCATCGGCGGGCGTGGCGGACTCGATTGCGGAAAAGCTCGCGGATAAATGCGAAGCGACAATCCTGCGCTCGTCCAAGCTCGAATTCAAGGAAACGCTCACTGCCACGGAGTTCCCGCCCGGAAACGCCACGAAGGTGCTGGCGCCGAAGGACCTGAACTACCTGCAGTCGGTTTATCCGCCGTACGTCGACGCGAGGCACGCCGAGGGCGACGACGTCACGATGACGGTCATATTGCAGATAACCGCCGAGGGGTTGCGCGTCGTGATGGAGGAGAAGCGCGGCGCAGCTCCGCAACCGACGGTTTATGAGGGCGGCGGGTTCGGCGTGGCGCGCATAGCGCAGCTCGAGGACGCGCTGTGGGTGCGCTGCAACGCTACGAACGCGACTGCGCTGCTTGCGGGCATCAGGGGCGTCAACGCCACGGACGCGGTGGAGGAAAACAGGAGCTACAACGTCGCTGCTGATGCGGGCGCAAACGTGTCCGCGCTTGCGGAAAAAATCTCGGAAACGCTTGCAGACGCGTGCGACGTCCGCATCATGCGCTACGCGATGCTCGGTTTCACTGACGACGTCTCGATTGCGTCTGAAAGCAACGAAACGCGCGCGGTGCCGAAGGCGAAGCTCGAGGGCGCGTACGGGCTCGTGAAGCTGGAACGCGCGGTTAATGAAACGATACTGGCGTCGGTGATGATTCGGATGCTCGGCGACGAAATCGTCGGCACGGCCATACAGGACGCAGGGTGATGACAAATGAAGGAAGGGGATTTCGCCAAAATAGAATACACGGGCAGGGCGGCGGGACGAGTCTTCGACACAACCGACGCCGAGAAGGCGAAGAAGGAAAAAATATTCAACCCCCGCGCGAAATACGGAGCGGTGCTCGTGCCCGTCGGGAAAGGAGTCGCAGTGAAGGGGCTCGACGAGGAACTGCTGAACGCGAAAGCCGGCGATTCGCGAACCGTCAAACTCGCGCCCGAAAAGGCGTTCGGAAAACGCAACGCCGAGCTCGTGAAACTGATACCGATCGGCAGGTTCCGCGAACAGAACGTGGACCCGAAGCCCGGCATGGTTCTGGATTTCGACGGACAGCCGGCGCGCATACAGAGCGTCTCCGGCGGGCGCGTGATGGTTGATTTCAACCACGAGCTTGCCGGACAGGAAGTCGAATACGAATTCAGGGTGCTCGGCGTCTTCGAGAAGGCCGAAGACAAGGTTCCTGCGCTTGCGGAGGATTTGGTTCCGGGCACGAAGGCGTCCTTTTCAGCTGGAACCGTGACCGCGACAGCCGGCGAAGGCGTGAAGAAGAACACGGACTTCATAGTGAGCAAGATGCGGTTCGTTTCGCAACTGTTCGCCTACATTCCGGAAGTGAAGCGCGTCTCTTTCACCGAGGAATACGAGAAGGAAGGAAAAGCCGCAACCCAATAAGGTCGGTTCCTGACTCCACCACGCGGACGAGAATCATCAGAGCCGCAGCCGAAGGCAGGGCTACGCCGAGAGCGGCGGCGAACAGGAGCGCTCCCGCGCCTTCCTGCAAACCGATGCCCGCTATGCTGAGCGGCACGAACGAAAGCGCGGTTAGAACTGCGTTGAATGCCGTGAAAACGCCGAGGGCGCCGAACCCTATCTCCGAAACGCCCAGCGCCTTCGCCAGCAGCATCCATTCCGCGCCGCGGACAAACGCGCCCGCGACGCTGAGAAGGACGCTCTTGGCAAGAACGCGCTTCGCAACGCCTTTTTCGAAAACGGTTTCGTAGGCGGACGCGAGCCTTTCGCCCGAAGGAAGCAACCGGAGGATTTTCACGGCGAATTGGTTCCTTCTCCAGCACGCCCACAGCACCGCCATCGAAAGCAGGAGCAGGAACGCGCCCGCGTAAAGCACCGCCTGCGAATGGAGCGCCGAAACGAGGAGCAAGGCTGCTGCGACCGCGAAAAATCCGCGCACGAGGAAGTCGCTCGCCAACGATATGCCGAGCACACGGCCGCCGACCCGCTTCTGCTGCAAGCCCAAATCCTGCGCCTTCAGCGCGACGAGCACGTAGCCCGCGCGCCCGGGCGTGTAGTCGCTGAGCGTCATCCCTCCCATGTGCAGCCAGAAGGCGCGGCTGAAAGAGACGCATTTCCCCGAAAATTTTCCCGCAAGCCAGCGCAGCCGCCACGCGCTTATGATGTTGAGCAGCAGGTAGAACGCAATCGCAGGCAGAACCCAGAGCCATTCCACGCCCTTGAACGCCGAGGAGAAATCGAACGAGTTTACGAAGAATGCGGCGAGCGCGACTGCGACGACTATGTTGAGCGCGACGAGGGGGCGCATGAGAAACGTTTCTGCAAGACGCTTAAATACCTGTTCCTCTAAATTTCTATCCCAACTTGACGCATGCAGCCGCATGCGTCGCGCAGAGGGCCGGTAGATCAACGGTAGATCGCATGCTCCGCAAGCATGAGGCTACGGGTTCAAATCCCGTCCGGTCCATTCCTGAACCGCGGGAACCTACGGTTCCCCCAGTTTCAAGGTCCTCCTGACCCCTCCCTTCTCGCGCCCTCCGATTCCCCACCCCACGCTCGGTTTCTCTCCGTCTGCGCAATATATTTATGCTACTGGGCGGAAACTATTTGCGTGCAGGGGTAGCAAAGCCTGGTCAAATGCGATGGACTCAAGGTCGTTGACTAAGCGATGCGTTATCCATTCCCTCAGGGGTTCGAGAGTTCGAATCTCTCCCCCTGCACTTTTTCTTTTTCTGCGGAAAAAGAAAACCTGCGCTAAAAGAAAAAGGGCGGCGCGGCGTTTTCTTTTGGCGGAGCCACCGCACCTTTTTTTAAGCAATGCGCGCCTACCTGATTCTGCATGCCCGCTTCAGTTCCCCAGATGATGCGGCCCGAAGCCGCCGCCCACGCCGCGCTGGGCATCGAAACCGTCAGCGACCACGACCTTGCGTCGCTGACCGCCGATGAACTGCTGTCGAAACTGAAATCGTCCACATCGGGGCTGAGCGAATCGGAGGCGAAGAAGCGCGCCGCCGCGCTTGGATACAACGAGCTCGCCAAGAAGCAGAAGCGCGGGCTCCTGATGAAGTTCCTTTCCTACTTCGTCAATCCGCTCGTCTCAATCCTCCTCATCATATGCGTCTTTTCGTACTTCTTCGGCGAAAAGATAAGCGCGCTCATCGTCCTCGCGATGGCGATCCTCAGCGCGGTGCTTTCCTTCCTACAGGAATACCGCGCGGGCAAGGAGGCGGAAAAGCTCGGCGAGATGGTCCGCGTTACATCCACCATCCTGCGAAACGGCAAGGCGCGCGAGGTGCCGACGCGGGAGCTGGTAGTGGGCGACGTGGTGGACCTGTACGCAGGCGATATGATACCCGCGGATTTGAGGATAATATCATGCAAGGACCTGTTCGTCAACCAATCGTCCCTTACTGGCGAATCCTTCCCCGTTGAAAAAAGAAGCGACCCGATAACCCCGAAGGGCACCTCTCCGACCGAGCTGACGAACATGGCGTTCATGGGCTCGAGCGTGGTGAGCGGGACGGGCTACGGGCTTGTCGTGAAGACCGGCGTCCGCACGCAGTTCGGCGCACTTTCCAAGAAGCTCTCTAACACGTGGGTGGAGACGAGTTTCGAGCGCGGCGTGCGCGAATTCACCATGCTGCTCCTGCGGTTCATCATCGTGCTCGTAATCGCGATATTCGCGATAAACGCCATACTGAAGGGCAACATCGTGGAGGCGTTCCTGTTCTCGCTCGCCGTAGCGGTGGGGCTGGCGCCGGCGATGCTGCCCATGATAGTCACGATAAACCTATCGAAGGGCGCGCGGCGCATGGCCGCGAAGCAGGTGATTGTCAAAAGATTGAACTCCATCCAGAACTTCGGCGCCATGGACGTCCTCTGCACCGACAAGACAGGCACGCTGACCAGGAACACGATTGTCCTCGAAAAGCACCTCAACGTCGAGGGCAGGGAGGACGAGAGCGTGCTGATGCAGGGATACCTGAACAGCTACTACCAGACGGGATTGAAGAATCTGCTGGACAGGGCGATTCTCAAGCACGAGAAGATCATCGTCGCCGAATACAGGAAACTCGACGAGATACCGTTCGACTTCTCGCGCAAGATAATGTCCGTGGTGATAGAGAGCCCGGGAGCCGTAAAAACGCGCGGTGCAAGGCTGATAGCCAAGGGCGCGCCGAAGGAGATATTCAGGCGCTGCTCCGCGGTGGAAATCGGCGGCAAAATCAAGCCAATGGACGAGAAGATGCGCCAGAAACTCCATAGGGAGTACATCAAACTCAGCAAGGACGGCTTCCGCGTGCTCGCGGTTGCGTTCCGCGACATGGAAAAGAAGCCGACGTTCGACAAGAACGACGAAACGGGGCTCGTGCTCAAAGGGTACCTCGCGTTCCTCGACCCGCCGAAGGCGAGCGCGAAGAAGACCGTCCCGATGCTGGAGAAGCTGGGCATACAACTCAAGGTGCTCACTGGCGACAACGAGCTCGTCACGCTTAAGGTGTGCGACGAGATCGGGCTCAGGGTCCCGGGGCTCGTGTCTGGCGACCGCATAGAGAACATGAGCGACGAGGAGCTGAGGCGCGCCGTCGAGGAGGCGAACGTATTCGTGCGCCTGTCGCCCAGCCACAAGGAGCGCATCATAAACGCCCTGCGCACGAATGGGCACACCGTCGGATATCTCGGCGACGGGATAAACGACGCGCCCGCGCTCAAGGCGTCGGACGTGGGGATAACGGTCGACAACGCGGTAGATATAGCGAGGGAGTCGGCGGACATCATCCTGCTCAGGAAGAGCCTTACGGTACTCGAGGACGGAGTCGTCGAGGGCAGGAAGACCTTCGGAAACATCATAAAATACGTGCGCATGGGTTCGAGTTCCAACCTCGGCAATATGATAAGCATGACCGGCGCAAGCCTGTTCCTGCCGTTCCTGCCGATGGCGCCGATTCAGATTCTCGTGAACAACTTCCTCTACGACGTCTCGCAGGTGGCGATACCCACCGACGCCGTCGACGAGGAATACCTGACGAAGCCGAGGCCATGGAACGTGGAGTCCATCAAGAAATTCATGATGATAATCGGGCCCGTGAGCTCGGTTTTCGACTTCGTCACGTTCGGCGTGTTGCTGTTCGTGTTCCACGCGCCCCAGGCGTTCTTCCACACGGGCTGGTTCATCGAGTCGCTGTGCACCCAGACGCTGGTAATCCACGTCATCCGCACGGGCAAGGTGCCGTTCATCGAGAGCAGGCCGAGCGGGACGCTCGTGCTCACCACAATCGGCGTAATACTTTTCGGCATCCTGCTCACGTTCCTGCCTTTCGGCGCCTCGTTAGGATTCGTACCCATGCCGCTGGAATTCTTCGGCGCGCTCGCGCTGATAGTCGGCGGCTACGTCGTGGCTGTTCAGGTCGTGAAGTCGTGGTTTGCCAAGAAATACGGGTATTACTGACCCCCGACGGCGGGGATATAAAAAAGCGCGCGCATATCTCGTCATGCCCGAAATCAGGAGAGTGGAGCCGAAGAGCGCGTTCAGGGTTTTCGCGCTTACGGGCGGCCTGCTCGGACTGCTGTACGCGCTGTTCGCGATTGTCGTGATGGAGCTGCTCATGCTCACGGGCGGCGCCTACTCCAGCCTGCGCGGGTTCGACCTCGCGCTCGGCATCGGCGCGATTATAATATTCCCGCTGATTGCGGCGGGCTCGTTCGGTTTCGCGGGATTCTTCGGCGCCATCGTCTACAACTTCGCGGCATCGAAGGTGGGCGGCTTGAGAGTTCAGGTTGCTGCGTTGCCGGAAGCGCCGAAAAAGGCGAGGAAATGAAGAGCATAATTCTCAAATATGCGCTGAAGAATGCGCACGACTACGGGAAGGCGAACGCGGGCGCTGTTGCTGGAAAAGTTATAGCGGAAGCGCCAGAAGCGAAGAAGGACATGAAGGCGACGATGAAGGCCGTAGCCGAAGCAGTCGTCGAAGTCAACAGGATGAAGAAGGCGGAAGTGGAGGAAAAGCTGAAGCGCTACGTTTTCGCGGAAAAAAAGGAAGAGGAGAAGGGCATTACTCTCGAATCCGCAGAGCGCGGGCGTGTTGTCACGCGTTTTCTGCCCGAACCGAACGGGTTCCTTCATCTCGGACACGCGAAGGCTGCTCTGCTCTCGTACGAGGCGGCGAAGGAGTATTCGGGAAAATGCCTGTTGCGCTTCGACGACACGAATCCCGAAAAGGAGGAAACGGAATACGTCGCGGCTATTCAGGACGACCTCAAATGGCTGGGGCTGACGTTCTCGGACACGCGCTTCACTTCCGATAAACTGCCCGAACTTTACGAAAAAGCGGAACAACTCATAGCGCAGGGCGACGCATACGTCTGCGAGTGCGCGCAGGAGAAAATCAAAGCGAACAGGGAAGCGAAGAAGGGCTGCAAATGCCGCGAACGAAAGGACAGCCTGGTTATTTGGAAAGGCATGCAGAAAATGAATGAAGGAGCTGCCGTGCTGCGGCTGAAAGGCTGCATGGATTCGGAAAACACGGTGATGCGCGACCCGACGCTTTTCAGGATTCTTGATGCCCCCCATTACAGGCAGGGCACGAAATACCGCGTCTGGCCGACGTATGACTTCGAGGTTTCGATTTCGGACTCGCTCGACGGGATAACGCACGCCCTTCGCTCGAAGGAATACGAGCTGCGCGACGAACTGTATTGCTACATACTCGACCGCCTGCGCATGCGCAAGCCTATTGTCTACGATTTCT
>PEXZ01000014.1:7586-13028 GCA_002763345.1 Candidatus Micrarchaeota archaeon CG08_land_8_20_14_0_20_59_11 | reverse complement strand
AGGATTGGACGGCGCGCCGATTGCGAACGCGAGCGTGGAGATTAAGGATGCGACTACGGGCGCGACGCTTTTCACGCTTACTTCGGGCGAGAGCGGCGACTGCGAATCGCAGCAGGTCGTGCTTGGAACCGAGATTGCGGTTTTCGCGGCTGCGCCGGGATTTCTCGCGGCAGTTGTGGGCGCGAACGTTTCCGACGAGACGAACGTGAAGGTGCGGCTCGACAAGGCGCTCGCGTCGAACGCGGGCGAGCTGGGCGTGCGCGTGAGGGACGCGAACGGAAACGCGATGGTGGGCGCGTCGGTTAGCATTTACTCGCAGGACGTAGTTTTCAGGGGAGCGGAACTCGCGAAGTACGCGGGCATCACCGGACTCGACGGCTCGGTTGTCATTAACGTAAGCAAGAACGAGCGGCTCGCGGCGAGCGCGTTCAAGCCGGGCTACCTTCCCGCATTCGTGGACAACGTCGCTCCGGGCGCGGACGTTTCGCTCACGCTCGTCACGGCGACGCCTTACAATTCGGGAACAATCGGCATCGTCGCTACCGACAAAAGCGGCAGCCCCGTTGCGGGCGCGGTAATCGCGCTTCTGGGGAACAGAAGCGAACCGCTCGGCATTCCCGCCAAGATAACCGCTACAGACGGGACGCAGACTTTCGAGAGCGTGCCCGCAGGCGCGGTGGCCGCGGTTGCGGCGTGGGGCGGAAGGATTGCTTTCACGGACGCGGTTGAACTCGGGGCAGGCGATGCCGCGGCATTGCCGATTTCATTCCCACCTGCGGGGGGAAGGGCGCTGTTCAGCGTCACGGATTACTTCTCAGGCAAGCCGCTCGACGGCGTCACAATCGCGATAGGGAACGCGACGTGCGAAACAAAGGCGGGCTCGTGCGCGATTGAGGCTCTCGAAACCGAGGCGACAACCGCGACTGCGGTTGCGGCGGGTTATGAAAAGCTGGAGACGGCTCCGTTCGCGATTCTCCCGAACGCGGAAGCGCGCGTCCAGCTCGCGATGCTCAACGCGCGCGTCGTCGGCGAGGCGAACCTCGTGTTCGTCGGTGTTTTTGATTTGGCTGGAAACAGGATGAAGACGCTGAAGCCATCTACTACTTACGAGGCGCGCTACGTAATCAGGGCGCCGACGGGATTGGAATTCACGCAGGCGGAGGCGCATGTGCGGCTCGGCGAGGTGCAGGGTTCGGAAACGCCCGCGGAGATTACCGCGTGGAAGGCGTTCGGCGGTTTTGCTTCGTCGGGTTCGTCCTACGAAGCGGCGGCGGAATTCGAACCTGCGGCTGCGGGAACTGAAACTGGAAAGAACGTCGTTACGCTCAACGAGTTCGAGGCGTTCCCGGCTGATTCGGAATTCACAGCGGGAGCGGACGGACGCGCGACGGTTTATTTCAAGAACGCGGGCACCGAGACGCGCCGCATCGCAATCGAGGGGCTGCTCGACAGCGGCGTGACAATCGAGACGGGCGCCGAATTCTCGTACACGTTCGTAAAGACGGGTATTTACAAGTTCAAGGACTTGGACAATGCCGAGATTGCGGGCACTGTGGCGGTGCGCGCCGCGGAAGCAAAGGCGGCGGAGGCGAGCGTCGCTTCTGCGACGGAGGAAGGCGGAATCAAGTGGGTGAATTTCGTGTTCGACGCGTTCACGGCGTCGCGCGAAATCGCGGTGCAGTTCAGGACTGCGCAGGCAACGAGCGGAAAGGTCGCGCTCTACCACAGGAGCGCGTTCAAGACGCAGGCTACGGTGCTGAGGCAGCCCGTCGACGCCGACGCGGGCGTAACGAAGTCGACGCTGCTCGCGAATGCCGCGCCGAGCGGCGCGTTCGACATTGCTTTCGGCGGCGAATGCGGCGAGGGCGTGTGCGTCGAGTGGGATTTCAACGGCGACATGAACTTCGAGGCGCCGCTCGGAAAGGAGTTCAAGTTGAATTTCAGGGTGTTCGGGCAGCCGAACCAGGCGCTGACTGTGCGGCTGCGCACTAGCGCGGTTGCGCTGAAACTGAAGAACGCCGTCGCGAGCGGCGGAGGATACTCGCCCGCGTCTGAAAAGGACGGGGTGCAGGAAAACGCGGTTAACGTGAAGTGCGGCGCGGACGGAACCGTCGGCGGAAGCTTCGTTATGGAGTCGAGGAGGCTCGCGTCCGACGCGGAGCTTGATTTGGACGTGCTCGCGGGCAAGGCAAGCGAACCCGCGTTCTCGAAGCAGCTGTTCCTACGCGTGATAAGCGAAACCGCGCCCTCGCTGAAGGTGGAGTTCGCGCCGAAGAGTGTTGTCGCGCTCGCGTCAACGAAGATGAAATTCACGGTGAAGGACCAGTACGGCGTTGCAGTGTCGGGCGCGCACGTCGTCATCGGCAACGAGAAGCCGGAGTTGATTGCGGGCAACGCGATTGAGGCGGTTGAAACCGACAAGGCGGGCGAATACGCCGTCGAAGGCATCGAGCCGCAGGGAATCGGCGCGATTGACTACGTCGTGGAAGCGGAAGGTTTCAAGACGGCGAAGGGAGAGTTCGCGGCGCTTCCTCCTGCGAAGATGCTTGAGATTACGCCAGCGAAGCTGCAGGGCAACGTGGATTCGAGCGCAGCCGCGACGATTTCATTCACTGTTGCGAACAAGGTTTCCAACGACGTGCAGGTGCGCGCCGTGGCGCTCAGCCGCGGAACGCCCCCGCAGTTCACGGACCTGTTCCCCGCGCCCGTATCTTTCACCCTGAAGGGCGGCGATACGGCCGACGCCGAACTCATCGCGGGATTAAACAATCGGGTGCTCCTCGTTTCGGACAAGCCGCAGACGCTCGGCGAGAGCGTCGAGGGCGTGCTGCGCATAACCGCGCGCATCGGACGCGTGACGCAGAACATCGACGTGCCGTTCGCGATAAAGACGTCTTTCAAGCAGGAGGCGCTCGACGACGCGTGGGAGGCGAGCGCAACTGAGCTTTCGTTCGATTTGGACGCCGAAACCGAGAAGGCGCAGACGCAGTTGCTGACGGTCACGAACAACGCGCCCTACCCGCTGCTGATAAATCAGGAGAACACGATGGCGGGCGGATTCGTGCAGCCCCTGTCCGCGATAATCGCACCGGGCGCGAGCGCGGACTTCGCGGTGACGTCGTCGGTTGCGCAGGAAGCCGCACGCAGCTGCTTCATAGAGGAGGGCACGAAGGAAGGCACGCTCTCGCTCTACGCCTCGTTCCAGGGAATCACTTCCAAGAAGACGGTGTCGCTCTCGTCGGCGGTGACGAGCACGGCGGCGTGCGCGCCCGAGGGCGGATTCTCGCTGGGATTGCCTGCGGACGTGCGCCTTTCCCTGCCCGCAGGCACGAAGCAGAAGCAGAACTCGGACGGCTCGGTCACGGTGAAACTGCCTGCGGACGATTCGCTGATTCTTTTCGCAACTGGCGCGTCGCTCACCGCATCCGAAGCGCAGGTGCCGATGAACATCCCGATGGTTGTTCCGCCGCAGTGGGTTTCGTCGCTCGGCAACGGCGCGTGGCGCCTCGTTCTTCCGATGCAGGCGCAGATTTCGATTCCTTCGGACACGACGCCGCAGTCGCAATCCGACAGTTCTGTTCTGCTCATACTCGGCGGCGCGCAGCTCGTGCTTCCCGCGGGAACGCCGATTTCGCTGAATCCATCGGGCGAGCGCGTTGCAACGCTTCCCGCGGGAACGCCGATTGTGTTCCAGACGATTCCGTTCACGTCGCTTCTTGAAATGCTTTCAGCCAACTCCGTGGAAGTGCAACTGCCAGTTGAGACGACGCTGATAATGCCTCCCGGCACTATTGAAGTGAAGCAGCCCGACAGCATTTCGTCGGTGGCGACTTCCCAGGGCTTGAACTACGCGAACCGGCAACTCTCGGCGTTCGGCTACAATCCCAAGGTGGTGAAACTGCCCGACGGCAGCACGCTCGGATTCACGCAGGAGGCGACGTCGAAAACGGACGCCTCGGGATTGCTGCAGGTCACGATTCCCGCGGACGCGCCGTTCCTCGTTCCGGGAGAGTTCGTCGGGTTCGTCAGCCAGCAGCCGGTTGTGCTGGAGGACGGAACGCGCCTTGATTTTGCGGACAAGGAGGGAGCGTTCGTCCTGATGCTGCCGATGCCCGCGCTGTTCTACTACGGCGGGGACGATGCGACGCTCACGCGCGATTCCGCCACCAAGAAGTACCTGCTGAAGGTTGGCAGCGACGCGGCGATGGAGTTCGACGTCGAGCCGACCCAGACTGCGCGAACGGGGACGAGCAGGAAGGCGCTCGCAATACCCGCGTCGTCGCCGATTACCGTGCTCTACGGAGGCGCTGCCCGCGAAATAGAAAACCCGGCGGACGTAACCGCCTGCCCCGAGACGTTCAAAAGCGAGCAGGCGACTATCATGGACTTCCCCGCGGGCACGCACGTGTCGCGCGACGGCGCGAACCTCGTGCTTACGCCTCTTGAATGCAACGACGCCGCAAAAATCACGGTGACGACGAAGGAAGGGCAGGAACTCTACACGTCGCCCGCGGCTTTCAAGGTGCTCGTGGCAGGCGGGCAGATTTCAAAGGGCGCGGAAGGGGATGAATCCGCGAAAACCGTCAACGTGCCCGCCAAGGCGCTCATCACGTTCAAGGTTTGCGCGAAGGGCGACAACGAACTCAAGAGGGCGACGCTCACGGTTCCGGGACAGGCGGACATAACGCTTCCCGCGATGTCCACGTGGAAGGGCGACAACGAGGTGACGCTCGGCGGGGTGAAGAAGATTTCGATTACGGTCGGCTCCAAGCAGATGGAGATTTCCAAGACGGACAAGATAACGTTCGAGTCGTCGAAGCCCGACGAGAAAATATTGAAGAACCCGGAGCGCACCGACAGGGTGACGCTGCCGCCCTGGTCCAAGATTTCCTACGTGCCGTACTGCGAAAAGGCGAGCACCGGAAAGCTTTCCGTGAAGGTTGAGCGCAACGTGCTCGAGGCTGCTGACATGGACAGGGACCCGCTCGCCTACGACTGGACGGAGATTTCCGAGAAGGGAAAGCAGCCGATTGACATCGAGATTTACGACGACAAGGCAACCGTGAAGGTTAACGGCAAGGCGGAGGATTACGCGCTTTCGTCGGACATGAGGCACCGCGAAATCGCCGCGCTCGCGCAGATATGCGTCGAGAACCGCGGCGTCACGACGATAAAGTTCGAACAGCCGGCAATCGGGGCGGTGAAGGGAAGCAGCGACCTGCTCAGGGAGGCGCTCCCGACGGACGTGGACCACATGCACTTCCTCGCATCCGAGGAGGCGGGCAAGCAGCTGATAAACATCGCGCCGAAGCCCGACATCCCGTGCCACACGTTCCAGATTGAAACGGTGATTCCCGACGCGGCGATGGATGCGGACCTCTGCATCAAGGAGGACTACGTCATCGAGGGATACCTCGTGCTTACCGGCGTGGGGGAGAAGGG
>PEXZ01000014.1:0-7538 GCA_002763345.1 Candidatus Micrarchaeota archaeon CG08_land_8_20_14_0_20_59_11 | reverse complement strand
AGCATCGACGACGAGAACTACAAGCAGATGTCCTTCAAGCAGGCGGGGCATTGGCGCTACCTCTCGCTCCTGAACAACCGCGACGAGGACGTAACGCTGACGGTGGTCGGGCAGGGCGCCACGATGGACTGCAATCTCAAGAAGGCGCCCGACGACGACGCGCTCGAGCCGCTGCAGACGGGCACGGTGATAACCGCGGGCGAGGCGGCCGTCTACAAGTGCGTCGGCAAGTCCAGCGGCGACTACGTCGTGACATTCACGGGAGAGCGCAGCGGAAAAACCCTTGACAAGAACGGCAAGCAGCTCGTGTTCACGAAGCAGATAATCGTGAAGGTGTGGGACCCTGTGCTTGCGGCTTATGCCGGGATATACACGGACACGCCGCTCGGAAGCGTCTACGTAAGCGAGGCGTACATGGCTGTGGAATACCCCGAACAAGCGGCGGAAGAGGAGGGGACGGCGCCGACGGAGGAGACGCCTGTTGAGGAAAAGTCGTCGAGCGCGCACGAGGCTGGCGCAACTACGGCGTCGCTTGCCGAGGAGGAGGAGGAGGCGCCGACGGAACTCGGGAAGGTGGAGGGCTACGCCCCTGAGATGTACCACATATGCCGCAACTATTTCTGCACGTACACGGAATCCGAGGCGGCGTTCCGCACGTTCCTGCAGCTCACGCTCTATTCGCTCGACGACAAGACGAAGAACGAGGTGTCGCTCAACCGGCTGTGCGCGCAACTGCCCGCGGGAAAGCAGTCGTACCAGCGCTCGTCGGTCATACAGATGACGAACACGCTCTCCGAGTTGGGAGAGAAGAAGCGCGACCTGATGACGCTCGTCACCGGCGGCGTCACGAAGGCGAGCGAAATCGCGGTCGGCGCGGGATTCGACGGCGGCGTCGTGCTCGACCCCCAGACCAATAATCAGGAGCTTCGCGGGTGCGGCGTCTACGTGGCGACTGCCGTTGCCGACCTGAAGTGCGCGAACAGGGGAGCATCCGTAGAGGAATGGAGGAAGGACATCGTGCTGCAGGTTTTCGTGCGCAAGATTGCCGAGTGCCCCGTGAACGTCGCGAACGCGGCGTTGCTCACTGCCGAGGAACCCGAGGAACTCGTCGGAAAGGAGCGCATCGGCGTGTTCGGGAAGTTCGACACAAGCGGCGTAGAGGGGATATTCGATGTAATTGGGAAGGGCGTCTACAAGTTCAGCGTATACAGCGAGTCCTCGGATTCGCATAACGCGGAAACCGCGAAGATACTGCACTCGGCGCTCTACGGGGAGAACTTCAAGGGCGAATGGGTGAAGCAGGGTTCGGTGCCGATTTACGAGAACGCGGACTTCTGCATAGGCGAGTCAGGGAAGAGGATTGCCGCCGAGGCGGGCAGCGTTGCAACATTATTGTTCGCAACCGCGGCAGCCCTACAGGTCGCCCAGGCGGCGGGAACATTAGGCACCTCGCTCCTGGTTTCGGCTCCGGGAATCATCGAGGCGCTCGCCAAGGCTACCACGATATGCGGAATGGACCTCCCGCGCGAGGGGCTGGAGGCGGCGTTGATAACGCACGAGTTCAGCAGCTGCGACATCGCCAACGACTGCGCCTACGCGGTGATAATGGCGGGATTCGACGTCCTGTTCACGAGCCTGCCAGGCGGAAAGGGCGCGATGGCGATGAGGGCTGTTGGCCGGCGGATAGCCACGGACACCGCATACACTGCCATGGGCACTGTAGGAGTCCTCGGCGTCGAAGGAATAATTACTGGAAACGAAATCAAGGAATCGGTGCCTTACGCGTACGGCGGAGGCAGGGCATTTAGGGGCATCCGGTTCGCGAGCGCTGCGCCTGTCGCAGGCAACCGGCTCTTCAACAGGAAGATGCTCATGCTTTACGGACTCGACGCGGCGCGTTCGGGCAGGATTGCGGGGCTTGCGGCGCATCTCGGACCCAATCTGATGAAGACGACCAAGCAAACCGTGATGCCGCTCCTGCTCGATGGCGCGGACAATATAAACGCGCTGCCCGACGCCGACCCGTTCTTCACGAAAATCGGTGTGTCGAAGGCGGACCTGCTCAAAAACGGGATAACGAAATCTGACGACCTGTATGCGTTCATAAACAATGGGCTCGGCTACGACGCCGCGAAATACGGCGCGCTGAAAACTACGACTGCGGGGACGTTGAACGACGATCTGTTCAAGGAGTTCCTTGGCGAGATAAAGGGATACAACGTGGAAACGACAGCCCTAGCGGACCTTGTGAATAACGAAATTAAGCCGTTAAGCTCCCAGTTGGAATCGCTAACGACGGCTTTGGGTGTTCAGCAAGCCGCCAAGCAAACCAAGCAAGTCACCGCGCAAATAGCGCAAATCAACCAGCAAATGGCCCCCCTCAAGGAAAAGATTAAGGAACTCGGGGAGCTGAGCGGCGGGGTGCGCACGGGAAGCGGAATCACCGGAGCACTCAGCACAACGCAGAGAAGCACACTTGAGAAGATCTTCTCAACCTCCTCGGGCGACGACATACTGAAACGCGGAGCGTTGACGAAGCAGGCGTTTGATGAGTTGAGTGACGTGGTGGCGAAAGGCGGGAGGGGGACGCTCACCGGAAGGGAACTCCTGCAGCTCAGCGACGACGCGCGCCTGAAAGGGCTCGGGAGCGGAAGGCTGAAAACCATCAACTACGCGATGGAGAACGCCGACGGCATCAAGGTCAAGGCCGGGGCCGACATCCCGAAAAAGAGCGGGTGGAGGTTCCTGAAAAAGGTAGGTCCGGCGCTCGCGGCCATCGTGGCGACGATACTGTTCCACGTCGAGACGAAGCCGGTTCGCGCGGAGCTCGACGGGCAGAAAATCAGCCACTACGTCGTGAGCACGACGGAGCCGAGCGAGCTGTGGAACGACAACCCGACGATTTACGCGTACTGCCAGAAGGCTGGGGACGAGCAGACGTGCCCCGACGGAACCGACGTGAAGCTGCAGACGGTGTGCTCCGAGGAAGCGACGGGATGCGTGAAAATCGCCAAGGCGAACTCGCTTTCAAACGTGCAGGGATACACCCTGTTCGTGACGATGAACGACGAAGCGCTGCGGCAAGAGGAGAAGGGCGTACTGTCGTCGCTGTTCGAGCCCAACGAGCCGCCGTTCTCGCCGAAGGAGAAGGCCGCCGAGGCGTTCGGCAAGTTCGAGACGGGAGTGATTGAAAAATGAAGGCGTTCTGGTGGCTTGCGATAGCCGCGCTCGCGGTCGGCGCGTGGTACTTCTGGCTAGGCGGCGCTGCGCAGTTGGAGAAATACACCGCAGAGAGCGCGGAAACGAAGCAGAGCGCGTTCGTGACGTCGTTCGAGGAGGAGAGCGCGGGGCGCTTCGTTTCCTTCACGGACCCGTACTACGGCTTCGAAATGAAGTACCCGATAGGATATCAGGCGGACTTCGGCGACATCGCCGGCCCGCGGCTCAGCGCGAGGGCGGAGATGGCTGAGAACCTGTTCGAGGTGATACAGGCGAACGCGATTGACGAGCAGTTCGCTTCTGCGATGGCAACGATGCCTAACGAAATCGGCGGAAACAAGCTGGCGAACAGAAGGAATGCGACAATAGCAGGTAAGGACGCGGTGCTCTTTGACTCAACCGGCACCGTGCCGCTCGCGGAAACCGCCACCTACGGCAGGTGGGCGGTGATGGACTGCGCCATGGCGAACGGCACGCGCTACACGCTCGTCGTGACGGGCATCGTGTCCGCCCCGCTGGCAAGCGATTTAGGGATGATTGACTACGTGATATACTCGGTGAGATGCTAACCAAAAATGCCAAGAAGGGAACTACCAAAAAAGGAACGCGACCGGCTGTACACAGTCAAGTCGTGGGATGAGCGGGGGCGGAGGTGGAGGATACCGTACACCACCGCGGACATGCCGCTGGCGGAACTCAAGCAGTTCGGCAGGCAGCGCAGAATAAGCAAGCTGTTCGGCTTCGGAAAGTCCAGGAAATACGACGCGTTCGTCCGCGGGCTCAAGGGGCTGGACAGGGGCAGATTCGCGGAGGTCATGACGCACGTGCTGTTCCATTCGGGCTATTTCGGCAACAACCACGAATTGGCGGAAAAATACGCGAAGACAATCGCGGAAACGCGGACACTGCGGAACCGCATACTAAACGGCAGGGAGTTCAGGGAGGGCATCATGAAGGCGCGGCCGTTCTTCAAGCCGCAGACGTTCGAGGAGACGCTGAAGAGGAACCCGTGGCCGATTGTGGAGAGGATACTGCCTTTGCTCGGCGGTGTTCCGCGCGAGGCGGAAGAGCCGCCGAACGCGCAAGCCGCAGCAGGGGAAGAGATGGTAGGGCGTCGCGTTTCTGAAGAAGGCATGCCGCAGGAAGCGGGCGGCGGCGTAGGGGGCGTGAAAATCGAAGGCGGAGTTTCGGGAAGCGGCAGCTTCGTCGGAAACGTGTTCAATGCTCCGATTATCCAGAACTTCAATTCGGGAATCAGCGCGGAGCACGCGAAAAAACTGACGCGGTATGGCATGCTTCGGAAACAACTCGTGATGAGCGCGGCGCAGAACCAGGCGCTTCGGGAAGAGGCGTCGGCACTTGGCGAATTGAGCGAGCAGCTGGTTGGAAGGCTCGGGGAAGCCGAGAAGCGCAGGCAATCTCTTGGAATAACGCTCAAAAAAATCGGGCAGGAAGCAGGGCGCGCCAGATTCGCGACGCTCAGACCCGTAATCGCAGACGCGCTGACGAGGATGAGAGCGGCGAGAGGACGGGGGAGGGTAGCGCCAAGCGACGCCGTTACGCTGGACAGCGCAATAAGGCGCATGTCAAAGGACCCCCTTTTCGCAAACAAGATTCTCATGGCGTTGAAGCCGCATGAAATCCCGATAGTCGGGGGAGTACTCGGGTTGGACACGCGGGAAGTCGAAGGAAGGCGCAAGGAGGAAATCGGCAAACTCGCGGGCGTTCTGGCGCAGGCAGCAGCCCGTCCCCCCGAGTTGAGGCGGAAGGGCGGGCGCACCGGCGCTCCCCAGAACATCCTCCCGTGGAGTTCTCCGCGCGCGCTTGACCTCGACCGGAACTTTTCCGAGGGCGCTCTGGAACTCATGAAACGCAAGAAGGAACAGAAAAAATAAAATTAAAAGAAAAAGGGAAAAAGGCGCTTGCGCGCCTTTTCTGTCTTGAACTTAGGACGCTTTCACGAACCCGGTTTCGCTGTGCGTTGTTCCGCCGCTCACGGTGAAGTTGATGTTTATGTCAACCTGCGTACCGGCGGTTCCTCCGACTGGCCACTCGCACGTGAACGTGTCGGAAACCCCGATGTCCGTATCGCTGCATGCAGTCGGGGCGTCTATCGTTATCGGGCGACCGGCGGAGTTCGCAAGCGTCACGTACGTCGTGTCCGCAGTGGTGTTATAGTCGATGCACTGGAAGTTCGAGAAACCTCCGCACTGCTTGCTGGACGACCACTTGGCGGGGTTGAATATCCCGAAATACCACAGCACAGCCGCGATGATGACAATGGCAAGGATTGCCCAGCCGTACGTCACCAGATACTCCAACGCGCTTTGTCCTCTCTTCATCACATCGACCTCTTGGTTTTTTACAAAAACCTGTTTTGACTCGTAGCGATAAACGGGGGATTATTTAAAAAGCTGTTGTTTGAACCTAACTCATCCCATCATGCCGCCCAGGGCGCCCTTCAGCACGGTGAACGCCGCGATGCCCGACGTCTGTGCGCCGGCGCCCGACATCCCGGGCAGCCCCGAAACCCCCGCGCGCTGGCTGGCGGCGCCGGTAAGCCCGCTTCCCGACATGTCCGCGGAGCGCTTCTGCAGTACGTTCTCGTTCATCTCCGCGTAATACGAGGAGACGCTGAACAGCAGGGGCGCGGCGAAAACCGCCGCGAAGACGATGAATATTGTGTACATGAGCGTGGACGTCGCAATCTCCTTGTGCAGGGTGTACTGCGAGCGGATGTCCTCCGCCACCTCGTCGAGCAGCCGGGACATCTCCCCGCCCTGCGATATGCCCTCCACTATGAGCTTCACTGCGCGCTCGAGAATCACGGAGCGCACGCGCCGCGTCATCCGCAGGAGCGTGTCTTGGATGGGCGTGCCGCCGAACGTGTCCGCGGAAACGCGCTTGATTTCGTCCTGAAGCGGCCCGAACTCGGGGCGGGCGGCGCTCCATATCGCGTTTTCAATGGTCATGCCCGCGCGTATGTTCGCCGAAATGATTTGCAGCGCGTCGGGGAGAATCTGCTCGATCTTCCGCGCTCGCGATTCCGCCGTCATCACGAGGAACAGGTAGAACGAGGCTGCTGAAACGCCGAGCACGAAGAACGGCACGAGCAGGTGGAGCGCCGAGTTCTCCGTGAAGAACGGCGTCGCGAAGAAGAACAGCAGGAAGACGCAGAACGAGAAGAACGTCGCGAACCCCATGAACACGCGGGGCGACAGCTGCTCGAACCCGCCCTGCACCATGAGTTCGCTCACCTCGTGCGCGACTTTGGCGGGGAACGCCGCCGAAATCTGCTGGTAGAAGCGCTTGAACATCTACACGGTTGGCCTCCTGCTTGCCACGAAATTCATGAAGAACAGCTGGAACCCGACGAGCATCAGCACTATCGCGGGCAGCACGACTGCCGGAATCTCGACGCTCATGAACGAAGCGATGACGATGAGCACGGTGACGCCGAGGCTCGGCAGAATCACCGCCGCCATCATGTAAATCATCGTCCACGGCGAGAGCTCCTGCCCGTACTTGCGTATCTGGTCGATGCGCTCGCGCGTGAGCTCCGCGAGGAGCTGCTCGATGACGCTCGCGACGTCGGAGCCCACCTTCAGGGCGTTGGAAATCTGCCACAGGATTTTGCGGAACTGCGGGGACGGGTTCGCAACCGTTGCCTCGGAAAGCGCGTCGAGTTCTGGCACGCCGCTGTTCATCTTCTTCACAATCTTTCGGAACTCCTTGGACACCTCGCCGTAATCAACCGAGACGCTCGCCATCGCGTTGAACAGCGGGACTCCCGACTTAAGTTCGATGAGCAACTGCCGGGTTGCGGGAATCATCTGGTTCTCGAGCGCGCGCATGCGCTTCGTCACGATGATTTGCGGGTAGTAGATGATGGTGACGAAGGACGCGAGGGCTATCAGCACGCCCGAAACCAGCGCCGCCACCATGAGGTTGACGTCGAACATGAAGCCTATCAGCAGCATCATTAACAGGGCGCCGAGCATGTTGAACACGGCGACTACGAAGGCGATGGCGGCGTACTCGCGCGGCTGGAGCGAGATTTCCGCCTGCATCAGCATCTCGCGCAAACCCGGGAAGAACGCCGAAAGGAACGCGCCGATGTTCTTCAGGGTTTTCGAAAAGGTGACGACAACCTTGGGCGGAAGGAGGCTGAACGGGATTACGAGCATGTTGCCTTCTCACTCCAGAAGTTCGTCGAGCGGCTTCTTCTTCCCGACGGACGAAAGGACGCGCTCGGGGTCGCGGTAGTACCAGCCGATGATTTTTCCCACCTCGCCCACGTTGTTGAGCCCCTTCGAGCG
>PEXZ01000079.1 GCA_002763345.1 Candidatus Micrarchaeota archaeon CG08_land_8_20_14_0_20_59_11 | reverse complement strand
CTTCCCGAAGAAAAGCCTTGGGAAAAGAAGGGCTTGCGAAAATCTCGCAACCCGGGTTCAAATCCCGGCCGTCGCACTCGAACCCGCAAGGGGGCGCAGTTGTATGACGCATGCCGCGGCATGCGTCCAGCAGGGCGTCCCCCCTCTCAGTTCAGCGATTCTCCAGATTTCCCTCCGCTAGAAGAAGTTTTCTTTGGCGGAGCCATCGCCTTTCTTTTTCTAAAAGAAAGGCAAGGCGTGAAAACCCCGGCCGTCGCACTCTTTTTTCTTTACAGCGAAACCTTCTCGCGCTTTCCGCTTTGGGCGGCTTTCACTGCAGCCTGCGACGCGGCGATTGCATAGAGCCCGTCGAGCGCGGTTACCATCGGCTCCGTTTTCCTTTCAACTGAGCGCAGGAACGACTGCAATTCAAGCCGCAGCGGCTCGTCCTTCTGGATGAACAGGCGGAGCTCGTTTCCCCGCCCCGCCCTCGCTATGAGTTCGTTGAACGTCTTGAATTCCGTGTATTGGCGCGGGATGGAGTCGAGCTTGCTTATCGTCAGTTCCTGCGCGTTGAAATCAAGATGCGCCGTTCCTTCCAGCCCTATCACGAAAAGCTCGCGCGTCTTTATCGGCGCGACGCGGTTCGCCTCAACTGTGGCGTCGAATCCCTCGTACTCAAAAATCGCCGCGCACAGGTCGTTGCTCTCCTTGTCGAGAATCTTGCGCTCGTGCGCGAGCACGGTTTTCGGCCGCTTGCCCGTGAGGAACGTCAGCACGTCGATGTCGTGGACCGCCTGGTCGAAGAACGCGTCGCCCAGCTTCGCGGGAGTCGGGATGCCGAAGCGGTGCGCCGTCGCATAAACAACCCGCCCGAGCATTCCGATGTGCTCCTTCAGCGCTAGCACCGCGGGATTGAAGCGCTCGACGTGCCCCACCTGCAGCGTTATCTTTTTCTCCGCAGCCCGAGCCATCAGCTTCGCGCCCGACTTCAAGTCGTCCGTTATCGGCTTTTCAACCAGGAGCGATACGCCCTTCTCCATCAGCTCGTTCGCTACGGCGAAGTGCAGTTGCGTCGGCACCGCTATGGTTGCCGCCTCGGGCTTCTCGGCGAGCGCCTCGCGTATCGACGAAAAGCACTCCGCTTTCTCGAAGTTGCGCTCAACGACCTTCTGGCGCGACTCCTCCGAGGGGTCCACCACGAGGACGCGCCCGACCTGCGGAAGTTCGTTGTAGACGCGGACGTGGTGCCTGCCCATGTTTCCCGCGCCAACCACCATCACCGTGAACGCCATAGAATCAACCCTTTATTACGCCCATAGGCACGAAACGCGCCACAATCTTACACAGTCCCGCCTTTTCAACGCTGCGCACGACGGCGTCGACGTCCTTGTACGCCCCGCCCGCCTCTTCTGCGAGTATTTGCGGCTCCATCGCCTTCACCGCGATGCCATCGGCTTCCATTTTTTTCTGCACGTCTATTCCGCGGAACGCGCGAAGAGCCTCGTGCCTGCTCATCGTCCTTCCGGCGCCGTGGCACGTGGAGCCCCACGTTTCCGCGGCTCCTTCGAGCCCGCAGAGCAGATAGGACGCCGTATTCATGCTTCCGGGGATGATGACCGGCTGCCCGATGGAACGATATGCCGCGGGTATTTCCTCCCTTCCCTTCCAAAAAGCCCGCGTGGCGCCTTTCCGGTGCACGCAAACCTTTTTGCCGCCGTGCTCTTCCATCTTCGCGATGTTGTGGCACACGTCGTAAACCAGTTGCATGCCCATTGTTTCCCACGGCTTTCCGAAAACCCGCGCGAACGTTTCCCTAACCCCGTGCGTCATCACCTGCCGGTTGCAGAATGCGTAATTCACGGCGCTGTTCATCGCGCCGAGGTAGTCCCGCGCCTCGTCGCTGGAAAGCGGCGCGCAGCACAGCTCCTTGTCCGGCAGTTGGATTTTGTATTTCTGGGCGGCTCCGAGCATGACGCGGATGTAGTCGTCGCAAACCTGATGTCCGTAGCCGCGGGAACCCGAGTGAATCATGACCGTGACCTGGCCTTCGCTGGTTATGCCAAATGCCTTCGCAATATCCGCATCGAGTATCCGCTCCACCCTCTGAATCTCTATGAAGTGGTTGCCGCTTCCCAAGGTTCCGAACTGGGGCGCCCCGCGCTTCTTCGCCATGTCGCTTGCTTTCGAGAAGTCGGCGCCTTTCATGCAGCCGTTCTCCTCGCAGTGTTCTATGTCATCGGGAACCCCGTAGCCCTTCTCAACCGCCCACGCCGCGCCTTGCGTAACAGCCTCGCCGAGCTGCTTCGCATCCAGCCGAATCTTGCTTTTGCTGCCCACGCCCGACGGTATGTTGGCGAAGAGCGTCTGCACGAGTTCCTTCGCCCTCGGCTTGACGTCCTCGGCGCGCAGGTCCGTGCGCAGCAGTCGGACGCCGCAATTTGAAACGATGAAACCGTTTGCAACGAAGTTGTGGTCTTTTTCGACTGTTATGTCGTAAACCTCGCTTTCTCCGCAAGCGGTTATCTCAACAATTTTATCGAAGGCAATGCCTGCTTTGGCATAGACCGCAACGCTGTCTCCAACGCATAGTTTGCCAAGAGGCTTCATGCCCTCCTCTGTTAGAAACGGATGGTCCTCGGTAGCGTTTATCTCGAAATTTTTTGCGGTTTTGAGTCTAAAGGTTTTGTTCCTGCCTTTCATGAGGTAAACGGCTTCGCCTTCACCATCAAGCGTCCTAACCTTTAAGCTTTTTATTTTTTGGAGCAGGACCAAGCCGTTGCCACAACCCACTTCTTGGAAGTTTTTTTCTAGGTCAGCTATTTTAACCTTTGAGCCGTCCGCTAGCGTTATTTTGGTGTCGCCAGCGAGGCAATTGATATCATACCCCACGCCGCCTGGCGAAACTATGCCCTCGTCAAGGGAAAACGCGGCCACGCCTCCGATGGGAAAACCGTTAAAGGCCGTCAGAGCGCTTGCTCTCGGCGGTATCCTTCGTGCCCATCGGGCATGACCATCGCTTTGCCCACCAGTCCCGGGAGCGCTGCGACGTTCTGTATCTGGGAAAGCGTGCGGTCGCGTTTCATCGAATCGAACAATTCGTCGACGGCGTACACGCGGACCTTTTCGTTTTCAAACACGCCCTCCCTTATCTTTTTGAATTCCATTCTACACCTCGTTTATCTAGAATACGTATAATTCGCTATGGCGTTTTTTAACTTCTCGTTTTTGCCGATTTGCAGGGAAAAGCCGCCGCAGGCGAGTATTTTCTCGAAATTCCTCTTTTTGTGTATGGTGATGATTTTGATTTTTCCGTTCGGTTTTTCCTTGAATTCGATGCCGAGCGTTTTCAGGGCATTTCTAGTTTTTCGGGCTTCCGCCTCCTCTAATGCAATTGAAATCTCGTAATAGTTCCTTTCGGGACTGAACGCCATGCAGCCGTCGCCGCAAAGAACTCCTTGAAGGAATGCTCCGGCAAGGCGTTCATCCGTTGTCCCATCACGTTCCACCATCGCCTCTTCGAAAGCCATTTTCATGAAGCAATCGTATAACGCAATTATGCTACAGGTTTTCGACGATTTTTTATTCACGTAATGCCGCGTATTCTTCGCCGCGCTCGTTTCGAGTTTTCCGCTTGGAAAATATACGTATTCCCGCACTTTGTTTCCGTCGGGGTTAAGTTTCAGAAAAAAAGCTCTGACCGCTTCAATCGCTATCGGATTCGTATTCGTTATGCAGATTCTCTTTCTGCTCTTCTTGTCGCCTTCGGCACTGAACAATCCCGCAATCAGCGCGAACTGCTCGTCAACGCTTATAGTTGGGAGTTTTTCGGTTCTGGAGTTGTTAGATTCGTACCCGCATATTCGTACCGTTACGCCAAGTTTTTCTTCGATTTTTTGCACAGCATCGATGGGCGGCTGCCGTTTTTTGCCGTCAATCTTTAACCAACAAATCATGGCGTCGTAGGAAAATCCACATTCCGCGGCAAAAATCTTGAGCGTTTCGTATTCCGTCATTATACGCTTACTTAGCCGCGCCCTCTCCGCTCTGTCCAAAACGGCCCTCAAGCCCCCGCCCATGTATCGCGTTCAATTTCGGCGCTATTAAGGCAGGACAAACGTCGTTTCCACTGTTCCCGATGCGCGGCTTTTTTAATGCGTTTCCTTTAAACACTTAAAGGTGGGTCTGTGGCATTCGACGCTGCGCGTTTCGTTTCCCAGAAAATCGGCGAACTCGGACAGTACGCCGACGGCAACGCGATTATCGCCACGTCTGGCGGGGTGGACTCCACGACTGCCGCCGTGCTCGCGAAGAAGGCGCTCGGCAGGAAACTCCACTGCGTTTTCGTCGATACTGGCTTGCTGCGCAAGGGCGAGGCGGAAACCGCAAGAAAAAACTTCAAAAAATGCGGCTTGGACGTAAAAATAGTTGATGCGTCCTCCCGCTTCCTGAACGGGCTCAAGGGCGTCACCAATCCCGAGAGGAAGCGCAAAATCATCGGCGGACTGTTCATACGCATCTTCGAGGAAGAAGCGAGGCGCGTCCAGGCGAAATACCTCGCGCAGGGCACCATCGCGCCGGACTGGATTGAAAGCGGCGCGGGAATCCGCGACAACATCAAGTCGCACCACAACGTCGGCGGCTTGCCGAAGGAGATGGGTTTGCTGCTTATCGAGCCGATGCGCGACTTGTACAAGGACGAGGTGCGTTTGGTTGCAAAAGAGCTCGGCATTCCTTCGGACGTTTTCTCGCGCCAGCCGTTTCCGGGTCCCGGCTTAGCGATACGCATCCTCGGTGAAGTGACGAAGGAGCGGGTTGAAATCGTGCGCGAGGCGTGCGCAATTGTCGAGGAGGAGCTGGAGGCAGCCGCACGGAAAAGGAAGATGGCGCTGCCTTGGCAGTATTTCGCCGTGCTGCTGCCCGTGAAGAGCGTCGGCGTGCAGGGCGACGTGCGCGCCTACGGATGCACGATTGCGGTTCGCGCCGTTGAGGCGGCTGACGGAATGACCGCGAACTATTCCGCGGTGCCCCACGGCGTTTTGCACAAAATTTCCCTCAGGATAACAAACGCGATGAAGGACAAGGTGAATCGGGTGGTGTTCGACGTGACGAACAAGCCGCCTGCAACCATAGAGTGGGAATGACATGCGCGTCCCCGTCATAGACTTGGGAAGCCAGTGGACGCACCGCATATGGCGCACCCTGCGCGACCTAGAGTGCGATTCGGAAATAATGCCGCCGGACGTGCCATTCGCGAAAATCGCCGACGCCGATGGTCTAGTTCTCAGCGGCGGCGCGGTGCGCCTTGCCAAGGGCGAGGATTCCAAAATCTCGAAATGCCACGCGCTGCTGGACGAGTTCAAGAAGCCCGTGATGGGAGTATGCGCAGGCCAGCAGTTCCTTGCGCTTCATTTCGGAGGCAAGGTGGCGCCCGCGAAAACGCCCGAATTCGGGAACGTCGGGCTGGAAGTGGTGGAGGCGAATGATTTGTTTGCGGGAATGCCAAAGCGTTTCACTGTCTGGGCGTCGCACAACGACGAGGTCAAGAGCGCGCCGGGCTTCGAGCTTCTGGCATCGTCCTCTGACTGCAAGTGGCATGCCTTCAAGCATAGGCGCCTCCCCATCTACGGCACGCTGTTCCACCCCGAGGTCGTGCACACCCAGCACGGCGCGGAAATATACGGGAACTTCGTGCGCGTTTGCAAACGTTAATACGCGCTTTCTATAGCCGCCCCGATGGCAAGAAGCACGAGCGAGAGCGCCGTGAGCGCGCCGACGTCCCGCAGCACGAACCTGAAGATGCCGCTCTTGTAGTGCTTGCGCATTATCGCAACTGACAGTATCCCGCCCGCCATGCTCGCCACGAAGTAGGCGAAAATCTCGAATATGCCGTGCGGCAGGAGCGACAAGAATCCGAACGCTACGCCGAGCAGCCCCTCGTTCATCTTGCCGCCGACGACGAGTCCTATGATGGACGCGTTCCAGAGCAGCAGGTAGACCGAACCCATGCCGTAAACCAGGCAGAACGCGAACATAAGCCCGAGCACCTGCAGGTTGTGCCCTAACAGGTATTCGAAGCGCGCGATGTCGAAGAATTTTCCCGTGTTCATGCCGCGTATCGCGTTCAGCTCGTTCAGCTGGTCGCCGTAGAGCGCCTGTGTCTGTTGCGGCGGAAGCGCGGCTGCCCATACCGCGTACGCGAATACCGCGCCCAAAAAGAAGAAGGAGAACACTTCCACCAGCGCGGCGTGCCGCGACAATATCGACGTCACCGACGTGCCCTCCCAGTAGTGCGTGCGGTAGCACGCCTGTATCTCCTCCTCCTCGTCGTGCTCCTCACGCACGAGCAGGGACCACATCAGTGGAATCGCGGGCACCATGGCGAATATGATGATTGAGCCGCGGATGGATGGGATGAACAGCTGCGCAAGGACGGCGAACGACACGAACAGCGCCGCGACGACGAACACCTCGTACGGCCTGCGCTTCGCCTCGCGCGGCGAAATCAGGTAGTCCAGCACCATATCCCTAGAAAAGCGCCAACGCTTAAAAGCGCTTTCCCTAAACTTCCCTGATGTCCGATTTCCTTCTTGCGCTTGAAAAGCAGTTCACCGACGGCGTGGCCGCAATGGTGGGCGCCTACGGCGGGCTCGGCATACTCGTGGGCATGTTCCTCGAGTCCTCCATCGTGCCGATTCCGTCGGAGGCGATACTCGTAACCGCGGGGCTGCTCGGATTCGACCCCCTGACCGTCGCCGTATACGGGACAATCGGCTCCACGCTGG
>PEXZ01000046.1 GCA_002763345.1 Candidatus Micrarchaeota archaeon CG08_land_8_20_14_0_20_59_11 | reverse complement strand
CGATTTATTACACGCCGTGAATCGGCGGCACAACGACTTGAAACGCTTTTGCAGGAGCCTTAATTGTAACGCTTTTTAATAGAGCCCGCACAGATTAATTCATGGTACTTGACGACTTGAAGGAGCGTTACGAATCCTTCATCGAAAGCCTTAAAGACAAGGGCGTTCCGATGCCGGAAGTCCTCGTCCCGATTGTTCTGCTGCTGCTGCTTTCGGCGCTTGCCTTGCTCGCGTTCCCGAACCTGCTGACTCCGGCTGTCGAGAAGAAAACGCTCTCGTTCGCAGTCAATGACCAGGGCGGAAGGCCGGTTTCGGGCGCGCGCGTCGCGCTTTACGTCGACGGCGAGGCGTTCGACAGCGCGTTTTCAGGCACGGACGGAATGGTGTCCTTCTCAGGAGTGCCAGCCACGTCCCCGCTCGCTGTTAACGTCGAGGCGTCGGGCTTCGAATCGCTTTCCAAGCAGTCCATATCCATAAGCACGCCCGAAATCCTGCTCACGTCGTCCGCTCCCGCAACTACGGACGTCGTCATAAAAGTCAAGGATGCCGAAGGCAACGATATCGAGGGCGCCAACGTGATGCTCCTGCTCGACGACGGCAACGCGCGCACGAAGGTTACCGATTATTTCGGCGAGGCGGTGATACGGCTCGAGGGGGCTGCGCCGGAGCACGCGACGCTCTCGGTTGAAAAGGAGGGGTTCAAGAAGAAGCAGGCGAGCGTCTATTCCTCGCAACTGCAGCAGATGCTCATAGTGGAGGTCGAGTCAGCGCAGGACGCCGCGAAGCAGGGCGCCGCGCTCGTTTCCGTGAAATCAACCGACGGCGAATCCTTGTCGGGCATAATCGTGACGCTCTTCGATTCCGCTTCCAACGCGCCGCTTAAGAGCAGCCGCACGGACTATTCGGGCAACGCGCTGTTCGAAAACCTTGCGTACGGCGCGTCGTTCACGATAAGCGCAAAGGACCCGACGGACGAATACCTCGCTTACGGGGGAACGGAAAAGTATTCGTTCGGCAAGGATTCCGGCGCGCCGTTCGCCGTTGTGCGCATGGAGCGCGCCGCGGACGGCGGGAACATGCTTTCAGTCGCCGTAACGGACGCCGGCGGCTCGCGCTTGGAGGGCGCGTTCGTCACGGTTTTCGACCGCGGCACCAAGACGCAGCTCGCACAGGAGCAGACCGACGCGCTCGGTTCCGCGCGCGTGGCGCTCGCGAAGAACAAGGCGTTCTACGTAACCGCGTACAAGGACGGTTTCCTTCCCGCTTACGACGACCAGCTCCGCGCAGGCGATTCCAAGGCGTTCGTCCTTGAGAAGGAGAGCGCGGGCAACTACCTCGACGTTCTCGTTACCGTGACGCAGGCGCAGCAGCCCGCGCCGAACGCATACGTTTCGCTGTTCCGCGGCGAAGGGTTCCCGCTCGGCATTCCCGCGTGGGGAACCGCTTCGGACGGCACCGCGTACGTGCGCGTTCCCAAGCAGGTTAACGGCAAGTCGTACAAGCTCTACGCAACTGCGACGCTCGACTCAGCCGAAGGCAAGAGCGACATCGTCGACGTGAAGGAGGGCGCCCAGCTTTTCGTGGTGATGCAGTACCCGCCCGCCTTCTTCGCGATAGAGCCGCGCGACGTGGCGACGAACGAGTCAGTCGTGAACGCGCTCGTTTCGCTCACCGCGGGCGGAAAGACAATCGCGACTTGCACCTCGAACGGTTCGGCATGTTTCTTCGCCGTAGCGCCGAACGAGGAGTTCACGTTCAAGGCGTCGGTAAAGGGCTACCTCGATGCGGAAACCGCGTCGCTCACGCTCGCGCCCGGAGAACGCGCCTACGCGCCGCTTTACCTGTATCCCACTGGAATAGCGAAGGACGCCTCGCTGCGTTTCGAGGGATTGTTCGACGCCAAGGGCAACGCGGTGAAGGAAGTCAGCAACGGCGATTCCTACTACGCCCGTTTCCTCGCAACCGTTCCGTCCAGCGAGTTCAACCACTCCGTTGTTTTCATCAAAGTCGGCGACAAGCAGACCATTGACGAGGAAATCGCGGCAATCGAGTCGTTCGATTCCTCCGTGAGCGACACGATTTATTCGGGCGCTTCCTTCGACTCGACGGACTGCCTCACCTCTTCTGGCAATGAAACGACGTCGTTCATGAAATGGGTGCAGTTCTCACTGCCGGACGGATTCGTCGGCACGAAGGAGATAGAGCTCAAAATCGTCGTCAGCCCCGCGGCGAAATCCAACGACAGCCTGAAAATATTATCGGCCATGCACGGGTTCCGCAACGGCGTTCCGTTCGCGGTTCCGCTCGATTCCGCGCTCATCAGTTCCCTGCTTGCGAAATCCTACGTCACGGACGCCGACTTCTGCGGCGCGAAAACCGACAAGAACGAAATCGCGGTTACGAAGGAGCCGATGCTCTGCTCGGGCAGCGTTTGCGTGCGGCTGTACTTCGACGTCGACGGGAAGATTTACCGCGACGCGCCTGAAATCGAACTCGGAAAGACGTTCAAGCTCTACTATGACGTTCTTGCGTTGGATGCAACTGCGAACCTCCTCACGCTCGGCGCAGGCCCCAACATGGAAATCGTGACGTGGCAGGTTGCCGGCGAGGCGTCCATGGCTGCGGAAATGCGCGAACGCAGCACGCAGGTGAGCATCGCTCCGGGCGAGCGCGCTTCCGGCGTGATAACGCTGCGCGCCCTGCGCGCGTCGGATTACGAGCCCTTCGAATTCACGATTAATTTCGCCGACACGGGAGTCGAACCCGCGGCTCTTCAGTCGTACGCGAAAATAACCGGCGCGAACGCGTTCAAGGTTCTCATAAAGCCGGCGGAGCTGATTGCGGGATTGTCCGAGAACGTGAAGGTTACGGTGCTCGACAGGCTCGACGCTCCGGTGACGGACGCAACCGTGACGTTCTTTGATTGCTACGGCGAGCCGCTCAACGGCGAGGAGCTTTCGCTTGTAGGCGAGAATGCGCGCAATCTCGGCGCCGAAGGCAAGTACGTCGCGAAGATTCAGTCCGCTTCCATAGGATTGATAGGCGTACGCGTGCAGAACCCCGCTTTCCAGACGTACGAGGAGTGCGCCATCACGTCGCTTGCGGGCGACTTCGTTCTGGTGCAGCCCGAAACCCTCACAATCGAGGGTTCCTCCGCGGATGTCCGCGCGACAACCAAGCAGGTGATACTCAACACACTCCTACCAGTGCGCTCGTCCGTTTCCGCCGACGTACTCTGCATCGACGAAGCGGGGAACGCAACCTCCGCGGACATGGCGGGATTGGTTTACACCTCGCCCCAGTCGTTCACGCTCACCCCCGACAGCGAGGCGGCAATCGAGGTGCACGTGAAGAAGGACGCCACCGCGACTGCCAGCTGCATAATCACGTTCACTGCGAAACTCTCCCCGAAGCAGAAAACAACCGCGACTGTGGCTGTACACGTCGACGTGCAGGGTCCGCCCCCCGCGCCGTGCGCGAGTCCGTTCGTTTGCCTGTCAGATGCGGAAGCTATAGCGCGCAACTGCGCCTACATCCCCTCCATGCCGTGCGCGAGCGGGGTGAAGTGCTTCTCGTGCGACGTCGGGCCTCAGACGCTTCCCTCGCAGATTGAGTTCGCGGTGAGCAACACGAAGCCGTCGGACACGCAGGGCTTCCTGATTGCGCTTGAAACGTCTCCTGAAGAATGCCGCGTGGAAGGATTCGACGCCTCAACTACGTCGCTCACGGCGCAGCAGTACCAGCAGAACTACGGCACCACGCCGCAGTCCTACTACGGCTACCAGCAGAACCAGTACCAGCCGCAGACGAACCCGTGGCAGTCCTATTCGCCTTATTCCACGCAACCCTACTACAACGCATACGCGGGAATGTCGTCGCAGGCCGGACTTACCGCAGGCGCGTCCGCGTACGGACAGGGCTACGGCGGGTCCGTCTCCTATGGAATGCCGAACAACTGCCCGACTACCGTAAACCCGCAGGCGATGTATTCGGGCTACGGCTCCACGCAGTACCAGTCGCCGTGGTCGCAATACGGCGCCTACGGGCAATACGGCACATCCGGTTACGGCACTACCGGATACGGTACCACAGGATACGGCACATCCGGCTACGGCACTTCGTCGTACGGCATGCCGCAGTACTGCCAGTACCCCTACATCTGCCAGAACCCGCAGCTGTGCTCTTACGTTTCAGCCGGATACGGCTCGTCGATGTCAATGATGGGCGGAAGCACGAATTACCAGCAACTATGCCAGCAGGCGCAGACGGGCACCGCCACGCAGCAGACGTCGGTCCCGCCCGTAAAGGTAACCATCGACTCATGCACCGCTTCCGACATCCAGCTCACCGCGAAATACACGGGCGCGGATTACTTCTACAACGGCGGCCTCAGCGGCACGCAGGACGGCTTCCTCGTCATCAAGACCGGGCCTGGACAGCTCAGGCGCATACCAGTCACCGTCACCGTTGAGACGCCTCTTGTTTCTGCTGCGGCGTCGCTCGGCACAACTGCGCCGCCATACTCCGCATTCCCGTACGTCAGCGGCACGATGCCTTACAACTGCTACTTCCCGCAGATGCAGGCGCAGGAAGGCACCGAGGACCTGGACGAATACGGACTGCCCGACGAGATTACGATAAAGTACAACCCCGTAACCGGCAAGGGAACGTATTCCCGCGAGATACCGACGTGGAACGGGCTCACCTACCAGTGCAAGAAGCCCGCGGACACCGACGCGAAGCTGAAGTCGTGCTCGCCGAAGCTCGTGCTCACGTACGAATGCACGCCCGGCAAGGAGGATTCGTGCGACGAGGATTCCGGCACGATGGAGATGTGGCGCACCGGAATGCAGAAGGCGAAGTCCGTTTCCGTGAACGTGGAGGAGGACGACTTCCGTCCCGCGGTGATACAGCTGCTCCGCAACAAGGACACCGGTGACTCCGCCGTTTACGACGTTGATTTGAGCGACGCCAAGAAGAAAACCGTCAAGACGAAGTGCAGCGGGTTGAAGGTGAGCACCAAGAAGGAGGCGCTCGCCGCCGAGATAGGAAAGGGCGACTCGGGCTGCCTCGACGCGGGCACCGTGCAGATATCGGGCTACGGCGACGACTACCAGATTCGCGATATTCCGATTTCCGTAAGCGGCGGAAGGCCGCCCCTGGAAAACGGTCCGCAAAAATTCACGTGGAACCTCAAGACGGCGCCGTCCTGTTCGCCCGACCGCGACTACGCGAAATGCGCGCAGGATTCGTTCACCGTCACCGACAAGGCGCCCGTAGCCGGCGAAAAAATCAGCATACAGCCTGGCGGGGAATTGGGCGAGCGCGAGAAGCCGATTGAAGTAAACGTGAAGGGAAGCGCCGAAGGCACGTGGGAGCCGGTTCCCGGCACCAACACGGAGAAAAACACCGCGACTGGCGAGACACGTGAGATAGTGCCTTCCCCGCCGCCGTCTGGACCGCCTCCGTCGGGCGAGATTAAATGCGGCTTTGCGACGGTGGAAGGCGGCAGCCTCGCCTTCGTGTCTACCCCCGACGAGATGACGGTTTGCAAGTCCGATGCCGAGAAGAAGGATTACACCCTCTGCCACGACTCTCCGTTCGCATGGGGCGAAACCAGCGTCTCGACAAAGTGGAAGACGGACGGCGATTACAAGAAATGCCCCCCGGACAAGAAGTGGTGCTGCCTCGCATCGAAAGAGGCGGTGTTGGTCGGGAACCTCATCAAGGCGGTTCACGTCTACTCATTTGTTGATTCGCAAACCGAGCTGTCGTTCGCCGTGGTTCCAAAGGCGAAGGTCTATGTCGTGGCTGACATTGATTCCGAGACGGTTACGACG
>PEXZ01000059.1 GCA_002763345.1 Candidatus Micrarchaeota archaeon CG08_land_8_20_14_0_20_59_11 | reverse complement strand
GGCTTTTGGCAATCTCGCGTCCTACCAGGCTAGACTACCGTCGCGCGGAAGGAATTGTGGGCGCGCGTTTATAAAATGCTTTTGATGACTAGAGCGGCCGATACGGCAGCCGCAGCTTCTTCAGGAAGAAGAGCGTGAGTATCACGACGATTATCGTAAGAGCCGCGACGACGAGCGGGCGGTCGTCAGCCGGCTGCTTCTCGTACACGACGGACTCCTTCGTTATGGAGGAAACGAACGGCTGCTCGATTACCTGCGCGCCCGAAACGATTCTCACCTTGCCCGAAACAGTCGTGGCGTTCGGCGCGGGAAAGGCGAACTGGACCGCCCGCTCCTCGCCCGGCGCGAGCGAAACCACGCTGCTCTGGGAGACGCCCTCGAGCACGCAGATGACGTTCGGATTCGCCTGCATGTTGCCGCGATTGCGCACAACTGCGCTGAGCACGAACATTCCGTCCTTGAGTTCCGATTCGAGCTTCTCAAGCGAGAGTTCCTGCGAGTAGGAGACGGGCACGTCGCGCCTGCCCTCAACTACGGAATAGACGCGCTGCCCGAGCGTCGACGCCTCCAGCGTGAAATTGTAGACGTAGTTGGACTGCAGCGCCGTCGGGAACACGAGGCTCCATTCCTGCAGCGCGTCGCCGTTCGGCGGAAGATAAATGAGCCGTGAGGGCGCGCCGCTTACCCGCACCGCGAGCTCGGGCGGCGACTGCGGCGCTGCGAACGACACGGGCACTGCCTGGGGAAATGCCGACGTGCTCCGGATTTCCACGGAAACGGTCTCGGACGAGCCTGGCCCGACGCGCTTCGGAACGGACGAGAATTTAAGCGAATACGCAAGCGAATCGAAGTTGGACTGCGACTCCACGCTGAAGGAGGGCGCGGGCTTCTGCAGCAGGAGCCCTTCGGTGATTTCCTCGGAGATGTCGCCCTGATCGCGCCCAACTGCGAAGCGGAGGTGAGTTGCATCGAGCAGGCGGAACTCGTTGAACGTCGCGTCTATCGGCGTCCAAAACCCGTCGCCCAAGTCCGCCTCGACCCACGCGTGGGGACCCCACGCCTTACCGGAATAGACGAATCCCGCAGCCATGCGCGAGGGGATGTCTACGCTGCGCAGGAACGCGAGCAGGACGTGGCTCTTCTCGTCGCACACGCCGCGGCGCGTCTTCAGCACCGCGGAGGAGTTCTCCTGCACATCCCAGTACGCCACGTCGTACTCGATGCTGCGGTACACCCAGTCCGCCAGCCGCACCGCCTTCTCGAAGCGGGTTTTCGCATCGCCCGCTATCTCGAGCGCCTCCGACGCCGCCTCCTTGTCCAGAATCACGAACTCGCTCTGCTGGAGGTACGCGGGGTCCTGTTCGGCGATGCGCTCCAAGCCGAGCGAATAATCGACGAACACGTCGGCGAACAGCTCGAACCTCTGCGGATTGCCGGGCTCGGGATTCCAGGAAAACGCGACGCGCTTGTTGCCGAATGAATCGGTCTCGACGGAATGCTCCTGCGGGACGCGGAACTGCGCCGTCTGGTACGGCGTCTCCGAAAACGCGAACGTCGAGAAGCGGGCGCCGCCGCGGAAACCGTCGGAGGCGCGAATAATCCATGAAAGGGAGACTCCCACGTGTGCGGAACCCGTCATCTTCGGATCCAAGTCCGCGCCGAAAATCAAGGGCGCGGCTAGCACCAGCGCGAGGATGAGCTGCGGTCGCATGAAAAGAAAAAGGCGGCGCGCTTAAAAAACCATTTACGCGCCCGCTTCCTTGCGCAGGGCGTCTGCCTTGTCCGTCTTCTCCCACGTGAAATCGGGGTCCTCGCGGCCGAAGTGCCCGTACGCCGCCGTCTTCTTATATATGGGACGCTTGAGCTTCAGCTCGCGAATGATGTCGGCTGGCTTGAGCGGGAAGTGCCTGCGTATGAGCGCGGAGAGTTTGTCCTCGGGAATCTTGTTCGTGCCGAAGCAGTCCACGCGCACGGAAACCGGCTCGGCGACTCCGATGCTGTACGAAAGCTGCACCTCGCATCTTTCCGCGAGTCCCGCTGCGACGATGTTCTTCGCGATGTAGCGCGCCGCGTATGCAGCCGAACGGTCCACCTTGCTCGGGTCCTTTCCGCTGAAGCACCCCCCGCCGTGCCTGCCCATGCCGCCGTACGTGTCGACTATGATTTTGCGGCCCGTCACGCCGGTGTCCGCCTCGGGCCCGCCTACTGCGAAGACGCCGGTTGCGTTGATGAAGTATTTCGTATCCGCGTCCGTCAGGTTGCCGCAAACGGGTTTGATGACGTGCTCCATCACGTCAGCCACCAGCTTCTCGCGCGAGACAGCCAAGTCGTGGTGGACCGCGATTACCACCGCGTCGACGCGTTTCGGCTTGCCGCCCTCGTATTCCACGGTAACCTGCGACTTCCCGTCGGGGCGGACCCAGTCGAGAATCTTCTTCTTGCGCACCTCGGCGAGGCGCATCGTCAGCCGGTGCGCAAGCGAAATCGGGAGCGGCATCAGTTCCTTCGTCTCGTTGCACGCGAATCCGAACATCATGCCCTGGTCGCCTGCGCCCTGCTCCTTTTTTGCCGAGGAATCCACGCCTACGGCGATGTTGCGGGACTGCTCGTGGATGCTCGTCCACACTCCGCAGTCGCTGGAGTCGAGCCCGAACTCGGGATTCGTGTAGCCGATTTCCTTCAGCGTTTGGCGCGCCACGGCGGGAATGTCGACGTAGCAATTCGTCGTCACTTCGCCCGCTATCATCAGCGAGCCCGTAGTAGTCATGCACTCGATTGCGACGCGCGCCTCTGGGTCCTTCGCCAGCATCGCGTCGAGTATCGCGTCGGAAACCTGGTCGCAGATTTTGTCCGGGTGACCTTCGGTAACTGACTCCGACGTGAAAAACTTTCTTTCTGCCATAAAACCACCTAAAAGACGAGCACCGCAAGATATAAATAATTTACTGTTGAAATTATTACGATTGGAATATATGGACGCGGAGATTGCTGCGATACGGAAACGGCGGGCGGCGCTGGGCATGATGCAGGCTGAACTGGCGAAAGAGGCGGGCGTGAGCCAGTCGCTCGTCGCGAAGCTCGAAGCCGGAAGGAGCGACGCGTCGTATTCGCGCGTGCGGCGCATCCTCGACGCGCTCGAGGCGAAGGAGCACGCCACGGGCTTGAAGGCGAGGGACGCGATGAGCAGGCGCGTCCGCGCGATTCCGCCTCATGAGAAGGCGTCGGGGGCGGTGGCGCTCATGCGGAAGCTCGGCGTATCGCAACTCCCCGTCGTGGAGGGCGAGAGCGTCGTCGGAAGCATCAGCGAGGAGGCGGTGCTCGCGCTCGTGGAGAGGGGCGCGAACCTCGCGCAGGAAACAATCGCCACGGTGATGGAACCGCCTTTCCCGCAAATCGACGAGGGCGCGCCGCTTCAGGCGGCAACCGCGCTGCTCATGCACGAGAAGGCGGTGCTGATTACCCGACGCGGAAAAATCGCGGGAATAATCACGAAGTCCGACGTGCTGTCCGCGGCGTCGAAGCGTCACGTTTAATAAGGCGGGGCGGCGGAATAACTACGGCTTTGCGCGTCTATGAAATGCGCGGAGACTAACGACGCCGCTTTTCTTCTTTGCGCGGTTTGTTCGACGCTCATTTGCGATGAGCGTCCAGTTGGGGTGAAATAGGAGATGGAGCTTTACGTTCCGCAGGAGACGTACCTGAGCGCAGGCGTGCACATCGGCACCCGCCTGAAGAACGGCTCGATGAAGCAGTACATCTATCGCGCGCGCGAGGACGGGCTGCACGTCATCGACTTGAAGAAACTCGACGAAAGGCTGCACATGGCGGTGAACCTGCTTTCGAGATACGACCCGAAGGACGTCGCGATAATCGGCAGCAAGGACAACGCCAAGCGCGCCATTGAGCTTTTCTGCGAGATTACGGGCTGCGCGCCGATGGCTGGGCGCTTCGCTCCCGGACGCCTGACGAACCCGTCGCGAAAGGATTTCGCGGAGCCGTCGCTCGTGCTGGTAGTCGACCCCGGAATCGACAAGCAGGCGGTACGCGAGGCGTTCACGGCGAACGTGCCCGTAATCGCGTTCTGCGACACGAACAACGGCACGAAGTACATCGACCTCGTCATCCCGACGAACAACAAGGGACGCAAGGCAATCGCGCTCCTGTTCTGGGTGGTGGCGCGCGAGGTTCTGCGGCAGAAGGGAGCGCTCGCGTCCGACGAGGAGTACGCTTACAAGCCCGAGGATTTTGAAGCTTAAATGGATGCATTCCATAAGGAATGCATCGGGTGAAAGGTGATTCTATGAAGATTGTGTTCAGCGATTCGAAGACGGGGAACTCCTTCCAGAAGGAAATCGAGAAGGCAAAGGAATCCCAGCTGTACGGAAAAACCATCGGCGAGAAATTCGACGGCGGAATAATCGGGCTCGACGGCTACACGCTCGAAATCACGGGCGGAAGCAACCGCGAGGGAACGCCCATGCGCAAGGACGTGAAGGGCAGCCGCAAGACGAAGGCGATTCTCGGCGGAGGCGCGGGAGTGCGCGGCTTGCACAGGGGGCAGAAAATCAAGAAAACCGTCGCGGGCAACACCGTCGGCGAGAACACGATGCAGCTCAACGCGAAAATCGCGGAGGCGGGCGCGAAGCCGCTCGCGGACTTGGGTTTCACGCCGAAACCGAAGGAAGCGAAGCCAGCTACAGAAGAAAAGAAGAAATAACCCGCTCAGAGCTCGAACGTCTCGCCCACGTTCAGCACAACTGGTTCGGTCTTCGTGCTTCCCTTTACCCGCGCGGCGAAGTCGTCGGGATTCGCTTGTATGCGCGCGAACGTCCCGTAATGCATGGGCACGACGAAGTCGGCGCGCATCATCTTCAGCGCCTTTACGGTCGCAATCGCGTCCATTGTATAAGTCCCGCCTATGGGCAGCATGGCGAGGTCGACGTCGAACGTGCTCATCTCGTAGAAGTCGTAGGTGTCGCCCGCGAAGTATATCTTTTTTCCTCCTGCATCGATTATGAAGCCTACTGGGTGGACGGACTGCGGATGCTTGGCGGGAACGACGCTTACGTTTATCCCCATCACCGTGAAGTTGTCCCCAGCCATCGCCGAAACGCGGTAGCGGGGCGGGATGTCTATTCGCGCAAGGGTTTCTTCGGGAGCAACAACCTGTGCGAACGTGCGCGCGACGATGTCGCTTATCGCTGCTGGGTCGCAATGGTCGTGGTGCTCGTGCGAGACGAAGATTAAGTCGGCTTTGCGGACGCGGTCGGACGTTATCGCGGGCGGAATCAGGCGCTGCTCCTCCCTGGGGCGGAGCTCCAGCCACGGGTCGAAATAGACGACGTGCTGCCCCCAAGCGACCTCGAACCCCGAATGCCCCAGATAGCGCACGGCAGCCATAAACGCGATTCGCAGCCGCGGAATAAATGGCTTTTGATGCGCGGATTCGGCAAGGCGTCAATCACTCCGAATCGTACTCGATAAGCGCCCTAACCTTGCGGGAGCCGAGTTTCTCGCGGCCGTTCAGGAAGGACAGCTCTATCAAAAATTCAAGCCCTACGATTTTTCCGCCCAGCTTCTCAATCAAGTCGCACGCCGCCTTCGCAGTGCCGCCGGTAGCCAGCAAGTCGTCCACCAGCAAAACGCGTTCGCCGGGCGCAATCGCGTCCTCATGTATTTCGATGGCGTCCGTGCCGTACTCGAGCGCATATTCCTGCCTTATCTTCGTGTAGGGAAGCTTGCCCGGCTTGCGGAGCGGGACAAATCCGACGCCCAACTCGTGCGCCACTGCCGCGCCGAGAATGAAGCCGCGGCTCTCGACGCCGACAACCAAGTCGATGCTCTCGCCGCGGTAGGGCGCGGAAAGCTGCTTCACCGCGTCACGGAACGCCGCCCTGTCCTTGAGCAAAGTCGTGATGTCCTTGAACCCTATTCCCTTCTTCGGGAAGTCGGGCACGTTGCGTATCTTCGAGGAAAGGTCCATCCGTTCACCTGCATAATATGCGGGGGGGAACCGCATAAAAATCTAACGAAGCTCCGCGTCCGCATCTTCGACAACCCGGGCGTTGCGCCTGAGCGCCTCCGCGACCTTCCTGCGGACTGAAGCGTC
>PEXZ01000025.1 GCA_002763345.1 Candidatus Micrarchaeota archaeon CG08_land_8_20_14_0_20_59_11 | reverse complement strand
GAGGGTGCATGAAATTCGCCGCGACGTACCCGATGCTGCTCATCGTATTCGCGGGGCTTGCCCTGCTTAGGAAGAAACCGGATGACGTCGTCTTCGTTTCCATTATTTCCGTGCCCGCGATTGTTTTCCGCTCGCTGTCCATGGCGTGGCTCAACCTCTACGTCATTCCGCTGTTCACCGGCTGGCCCGCCTCGATGATAGAACCGCTCGTGCCGCAGATAATCCTGCTCAACGCCGTGCTCGGGGTCGTGGAGGTCGCTGCAGCATGGCTTCTGTTCTCGCGTCTCAAGCGCTTCAGGGAGAAATAGATGCTCGAATGCGAGGCGCTGGCAGTAACCTACCCGGACGGTTTCAGGGCGCTGCGAGGCATCACCCTCCGCGTTCCTTCAGGTTCATTCCTCGGCATCTGCGGCGCCAACGGTTCGGGAAAAAGCACGCTGGCGCTCGCGCTGGGAGGAATAATCCCGCAGGCAATAGAAGCGCAGGTTGGCGGCGCGGTGCTGCTTGACGGCAAGCCGCTGCCGCCGCTCAACGAAATCGCCCGCTCCGTCGGCATCCTTTTCCAGGACGCGGAGTCGCAGATTGTCTCCGTGACCGCAGAAGAGGAGGCTTCATTTGTCACGGACAACCTCGGCATGCCGCGTCGGCGCGCCTTGGCGGCGATGCGGCTGATGGGCATACTGCGGCTGCGCGGGCGCCTTACGACCGAGTTGTCGGAAGGGGAGAAGCAACGCCTGCTTCTTTCTTCCCTGCTGGCTGCCGAACCCTCCGTGCTCATCCTCGACGAACCCTCTGCTTTCCTTGATTCAAGAGGCGTAAGAGACCTGTATGAGGCATTGCTGCGGCTGAAAAAACGCGGGAAAACGATTGTCTGCGCCGAACAGAACACGGCGTTGCTGGCGAAAATCGCCGACGACGTCGTTGTGCTCAAGGAAGGAAGGGTGGCTGCCGGAGGAAGGATGGTGCTGCGCAGGGAAAAATTGCTTAGCTCATTGGGGGTATGCTCTCCACATGACTTTTGAGATTTCCGCGCGTGGCGTGCGCTTCTCCTACGAGGGACGCGAAGTGCTTTCAGGCGTCTCGTTCAGTGCAGGCCGGGGCATAATTGCAATTTACGGAGAGAATGGATGCGGGAAGACCACGCTAGGCAAGTTGTTGGCGGGCATTCTAAAACCATCTTGCGGCACGATCTCTGCTCCTTCCCGCACCGCCTTCGTCTTCCAGAACCCGAACCACCAGCTCTTCGAGGAAACCGTTTGGGAGGAGGTGCATGGGCTGGGAGCTGTTTCATCCGCAGCAGCGGAACGCGCTCTCGTCGCGATGCTTCTGCACCCGCGGCGCGAGTGCGCATCGCTGTCCTACGGCGAACGCAAGCGGCTGGCGTTCGCGTGCGGCATCGCTTCGGAGCCGGCGCTTTTGATAGCCGACGAGCCGTTCGCTTCGCAGGATTTGTTCGGTAGGCAGGCAATCACGAAGGCGCTGCGCCGCATACCATCGGCAATCCTCCTGACGCACAATCCCGTTTCCTTTGCAGCCAAAAACATGCGGCTCCATAGAGGCAAAATCCAGGGCAATTGCGGTATAACGCAAAAAGGCGAGCGAACTTGATTTTCAGGTATTCGAACAGGAAAAGCCCGATGCACGGCGTGAACGCGCTGGCGAAACTTGCCGCCGCGCTGCTCGTCTCTCTGGCAGCCCTGTCCACAACCAACCTCCTCGTGCTCGGCGTGGTGATTTTTGCAGAAATCCTCACGTTTTCAGCCTCTTATGAACCTCTTACGAGCGCGGTGCGGCCGGGAAAATGGTTTTTTCTGCTCGCGTTGTTCCTCGTCGCGCTCCAGGTTTTGTTCTGGCCGTACGGAAAGTGGGCAGGTTTCCTGAACGGCTGCATAATCGTTTTGCGGCTGCTCGCGCTTTTATACGCCTCTAAAATCATGCTTCTCACTACGAAGCCGTCGGACATCGCGCACTCGATGGCCGCAGCCCGCGTGCCCTCTCAAATCGCCTTCGTTACCTCTATGGCGCTGCGTTTGATACCACTGCTTGATTACGATTTTACCGAGACGAAGCAGGCGTTCGACGCAAGGACTAGGCATGTTTCATCCAAAGGAGTGCTTTTCCAGCTGAAACTCGTTTCCGCGTTCGTTGCAGCATCTCTCGAGAGGGCGGAAACGCTTGCGCTGAGCCTTGAGGCACGCGGTTTTAGCCTAAAACGCAGAAAAATGCCAAAAATCGCGTTTTTTGCACAGGATTGGGCAGTTTTTGCCCTTTCCGCAGGTATTTTCGCAGTTGCGCTTGCGTTCCCGTAGCGGCTATGGGCAGGTTTTCATCCAGTCGTCCTGTTTCGCCCTGTTTTTCGCAAGAATACCCTGCTTTTAGCGGAAAATAGGCATTTTTTGGGATGTTGTGCGGTTTTTTAGTAATGATGCGTTTTTTTCGCCTGCAGCGCTTCCGGCAGTACCCCCCCAGATCCGTCGCATTCCTTGTTTTCAGCTGGAATAGGCAGCTTTCAGCATTTTCTGTAGGTTTCTGGTTAATTTTCGGAGTAATGGCGGGCGATTTCAGGGGTTTCCAGCCAGATGCGGGCGTTTTTCCGCCAGCAGCAAAACAGCCGCCAGCCATTGTTCCCGTACCCTCCGCCCAAAGGGTTAAAAACAGCCTGTAACCTAGTATTTTTAGAAAACAAAAATTACAAAGTTACCGAGGTAAAACGCATGACGAATGTTATAAGAGTGAAACGGGACACGTACGAGCGTTTGGCGCTCCTGGCAGGCGAGCTGCAGATGCGCATGAAGCGGTTCGTGAGCGTGGACGACGCCGTGCGCTTCCTGATAGCCAAGAACGACCGCAAACTGCCTGCCTTCTGGAAGGATTTGCGCCAAAGGCGGCTCTGAGTTCTTACCTGTATGAACTAAAGGAAACAGTGAAAAGCCGGGGAATAATGGGCCGTGTTGACACCTTTATTCCCGTAAGAATCAGCGCGGATCCCGTACGCCCATTACTCTCGAGAAACAGCCTTGTTTTTGATGCCAAAATCACTCCAAATCAAAAATACCACTATGGTAAAACCTATTTTTCAAAATTCCCTTACGATGTAACGTAACGAGGTATCCCCAAGTGCCTAAACATGCCTATGTTACATTGTAGCGTTATTCAGATACGAAAATGCGTAACTCGGGTGGGGGTAAGCCGCTCTTTATGCCAAAACTATCGCTTTAGAGGCATTTCCAGCATCGCGTGACACCGTTGCGTTGTTTTCAGGGAGTTTTATGAGAAAATGCCGCATACTGTAATGCTATTTAGAACGTTTTTTGACAAAGTAGCAACCGCGCATTACTTCAGAACCGTCTTTTTTGCCTTAAACTGCTCTTCAGCACAGCACTATGATAGCATTACTGGAAGTGCGCTTTTCCAGCATGTTTTTTCCGTTTGCTTGGAATGCCATATGATTTTCCCGCCAATTTCCTGCAGCATTCCGAAAAACCTGCCTATTCCCGCAAAAAAGTACGCTTTCTGAGCGATGGTGGCTGCGGCAATCCGCTGTTTTCCTGTTTTCCGCTTGTTTTCGTGCCTATTATTGCATCTTTGTTCATACCAGTATGAACTTATTGGCTTCCCGATGCCACGCCCACCTTCCTGCGTTATACCGCAACCATCGTTACACCATAACGGTAATTAACGCCCTCTTCGTAGCGCGTTCATGCCCGAACCCGCCTCGCGCGGCATTCCGTCAAAGAAGTCGCTCTGGTTCGAGTACGCCGCGCTCCCCATGCCGGTTACGACGCGCTGGGAGGCAGAGGACGTCTTGAAGCTTATATTTCCGCCTCAGGCGCAGGCTGCTCAGTACGAAATCAGCTGCAAACTCGTGCGCCTCCTTGCCGAGAAAGGCGAGGCTGATGGGGATGCAATTGCGGCATGGCAGACTGAGAACAAGATTCCCAACTCCACGCTCCGAAACCTGGTTATTCCGAAACTCGTGCGGGTAGGGATGCTTTCCCGCGAGCGCGAGAACCCTACTGGCCAGGACGACAAGGACAAGCGCCACGGCATGCGCCTCATGCTTTCAACGCGTTTCGGAGAAGCGTTCAAGCACGTGGGCGCGGAGTGGGTTTCGCTCGTGGAAACGTGGAAGGTTAAACGAAAAGCGGTTCAGGCGGACAGGGCGGTGCACTAACGGGTTATCCCGTGTTTTTCCGCCATCTTTGTTATCTCTTCTTCTGGCACGCCGAACGGCTGTACCAATTCTCTGACCGCCTCGGGCGGCCAGTATCCTTCATCGCGCTTCCGTTTCCCCTTCCTTCTCTGCAGTTCCAGTTCTGGATAGGCTAGGAGCAGGTCCACCGCCCCTCCGAGGTTCAATTTTTTCACTTCCTGATGCTGTTCCCGATACTTCAAAATCGCGCTTACGAGGTCCGCAAAGCGGGTAAGATTTACGTTCGAACGCTGCCCGTTTCTCTCGCCAAGTTCGCCGTAGTCATATATTGTTTTTCCGTAGTCAAGACCGATCCCACTGCCGACAAGTTTCGGGTACGCGTCCCCTATCCTACCCTCCACCACCTGCTTCGCCCTCTCGCAAAATTCCTCCATTTTTTCCTCGTCGGGATTCCTGACCATCACGTTGAACTCATCGCCGTGGACGTGCGCCAATTCGCCGTCTATGATGCCTTCGTTGAAAACCTCCTCCAAGCTTTTTCCGACTACGTTCCTGAGCAGTTCGTTCGTTTCCTCGTGCCCGAGAACGGTGTTGGCGCGGTTGAGGTTCTTGAGGTCAATCTTGATTATCCCGAAGCGCGGAACCTTCTTCCTGTCCAGCAGGTTCGTTATGCGTTGCGGCTCCATTTCCCTCTTTACCCTGCCCAGTCCCAAGTACTCGTTAAGTTTTTCGTAGAAGTACCTCCTGTTCGGAAGGTCGGTAACGGGGTTGTGGTACGCCAGGTGCTCCATTCGGTCCTTCAGTTCTATGTTTCTTATCTTGAGCGCAGAGTTCTTTGCTATGAGATTCATAAGGCTCAGTTGATAGTCTCGGAACCCGCCTTCGTCTTTCTGTTTGTAGAGCCCTATCACGCCGACGAGTATCTTCCTGTTCTTGCCGTTGTAGGCGAACAGCGGAATCGCAACCGCGCTTCCGAGATTGTACTTGCGGTCTATGTCTGGGAAGAGGACGCCATTATACGTCTTGGTGCCGTCAGCCCTTATTGTTCGCTCGTCGCTAGCCGCCCTCCCGAGCAGCCCCTCGCCTAGGCGTATGGGCCCCCTTTTAACTAGGTCGGACAGGTCGAAACCGGCGGCGGCGTGCGGAACAAGCTCCTTTCCGTCAATCTTTGCCACTATGACCTTGGCGCCGAAGTGCTCGGCGGCATGCGTCGCTATCGCCTGCATCACGTTGTTTAGGTTGGTTTCGCTGTTTATCCTCTCGTTTATGCCAAAGATGTCGGTTACCAGTTCGTTTCTCTCCACCAGCTCGGAAACGTCCGTCAGCGCGGCGTGGAAAACAACCCTCCCGCCCTTCGGCGTCACGACCATTCGCAGGAACGATTCCACGGGGCCGTCCGGGGAGTTGCGCCTTACGAGGATAGAACGCTCAATCGGCTTCCCGGTTTTCCGCGCGTTGACGGCTCTGCGCCCGAGTCCAATTAGTATGCTCCGCGCGGCATTGCTCCTGTCCGGGAAAAGTTCCGAATAGTGCTTTCCGATAACGTTTCCGCCGAACATTTTGTCCGTTGCCTTGGACGCGAAGGATACGCGTCCGTCCGATCCAAGCGTAAGCGCGTGGGCGGGGCTCTCGCGGAATGCCCCCACATATTCTTTAAAAGGTCGCGAATCTACGGCGGGCTTTCGGTAGGGGAGCTTTCCCATGACGGTTATTCGGCGGCGCCTGTTTTAACCCTTTTCGGCGTCGTTCATTTCCTTGAGCATTTTCTCGAGCTGCGCCTTCGTCATCCCGTGCGCAACTGCGCCCATCTCCACCGTTTCCATCATCGCGCCCGGGCAGCCCGCGCAGTGCAAGCCGCTCTTGAGCATTATTTCCGTTGCGCGGGGAAAGCGCGACACGATTTCGCCGAGCGTCATGTCCTTCGTGATTTTAGCCACGGTACGCCACCCATCTCGCGAGCAGCCCGATGCCGACGATTACGAGAAAGACGGGCCACGTCTTCTTCCAATCCCACCCGCCCAGCCAGCCGAAATTCGTCGCGAGGAACACCAGCCCTATTCCCAGAACGATGATTCCAGCGATGAGCATTCCGTTCCCCCTCTCTTCCTTCCGCATCTCCCTTCCCTTTCTAGCAGCCATCCTCGCCACCTCCCCGTTGTCGCTCCCCTTCTGCTTC
>PEXZ01000041.1 GCA_002763345.1 Candidatus Micrarchaeota archaeon CG08_land_8_20_14_0_20_59_11 | reverse complement strand
TGCACACGCGCACGGGTTTCGCCGCTGCGGAAAGGCACGCGCCGTCCGCACAACCGTTCGGGCAGACGTGCGTCTCCTTCATGCAGGACGACTGCGAGCAATAGAACTCGTTGAGCGTATTGAGCGCATTGTCGGCGCAGTAGTCCTCGCCGGTTACGGAACCCGTTGCCGTGTCGCCCGAAGTGCAGACGCCCTTGACGGGATAGTTGATTCCGCCGTCGGTGTCGGTGCACGCCGCCTCCGTGCCGCCGACTGTGAAGGACGCATCCGCGCTCGCGCTCCACGTGGTTATAAGCCCCGCCATCTTCTTCTCGCAGTAAACGGAAAGGGTATGCTGCCCGATTGAAAGCGCGGGCGAGGAAATCGTGCGCGTGTACGGGTTCGAGGGGGATGCGCCCGATGGGACGTCGAACGCGGCGAGGTTGCGTCCGTCGAGTTTCGGAATGCAATTTACAGTGCCCAGCGAATCCGTGGGCGCGTTGAAGGCGAAGAACTGCGCCTGAACCGGCGTCCCGTACGTCGTCGGCGACACGGACAGGACAAGGGCAGGAGCTTCCACGGCGGAGGCGGACAAAGCGAAAACAGCCACGAAAAGCAAAACGCTGGACAGACGCATAGACATCAAATCAGGCCTCCATTTCCCCTCGTAAATAGCGCACGCTACTATAACGCCCAGCGCGCCTTAAAAACGTTCCTTTTATTAAACGGAATCGGCATAAAATAATCATGGCGCAGTTGAAGGCGATGGATTGGAAGGCCCCGAAAAAAGAGGAGGGAATGGGGGCCAAGCTTTTCGAGAAAGCCAAGGGAGCTGCAGAAGACTTTCCATGGAATGTATGGGTGGGCAGCATCCCAGGGTTGGGCACGCTCAGCGCGCCTTTTCAGATAAAGGAACTCGTCGATGCTTCCGGAAAAATCAAGAGACAGAGGAGTATAATAACGGCATACATGTTGCGCGACATCTCGGAAGCCAATAGGGGAATGGGCCCGACCGCAAATGTCGCCCGCATCAGTCCGGCGCAGGCGGAGCAGGCGGTGCGGCACTTCACAACCAGACAGGCGAACGCGCGCGCTGCGGTGCAAATCGCCAACATGAAAAGGCGTCCACCGATCCCGCAGTCGCGCGGCGCACTCTTTATAAGGCGATGGCGCTAATCGCTCCATGGACGTAATCCGCAACCTCGAGAAGTCGCTTTCGTACGCGTGGAATCTCGGGCACGTGAAGCCGTTTCTTTACCTGTATCTTCTCGCGGCGGTCGGACTCGGCGCACTCGCCGCAATCGGGTTCGGCGCACTCGCTGCGGCGCTCGCGGCGCCTGCGGGGCTGGCGTCGCTTATCCCGACAGCCGCGTGGCTCGTGCTCCTGCTGATTCTGCTGGCAATCGTGGTCGCAATAGGAAGCCTGCTCGCAATTGCGACGGTGGCGCTGCAGTCGCAGGGAAAGAAAAAAGCCTTCGGGGAAGCGAAGAAGCGGCTGTTGGGGCTCATAAGCGTCATGTTCGCGGTCATCCTTGTTTCCTTCGCGGCCAACTGGGCTGTCGAAACGTTACTAGGGCGGCGGGTTGCCGGGGCGTCCTATAGCGGCGGAGGGGCGCTGGCTGCGGTTGCAGGAACAATCGTGAGCATCGCGGTTTCCTGCGCGTTTGTTTTCACACCGTATTTCGTGATACTGCGCGGCAGGAAGGCGCTCGACGCGCTCTCGGCATCCGCGAAACTGTTCGTGAAAAAGCCCGCAGCGGTGTTCCTCGTCTTCCTGACGGAGGTGGTCGTAGGCATCGCGCTGGTAATCGCCTCGCTCGTCCCGCTTGTCCTCGCGATAGCCTACGCCGCATCGGCGGGCGCGACGAGCCTGCTCGTTTCCGGGCTGCTCGTGTTCCTGTCGCTGTTCGTGCTGCTGCTCGGCATCTCATTCACGCAGACATTCGGCGCGGCGTTCCTCGCGAACGCGCTCGTGGAACTCGACAGAAAACGTTAGTGCGCGTGGGTGAAAGGAAGCCCCTTCAGCAGCGCGTTTATCGTCTCGCGGTTCTTAAGGTAAAAAGTCTTGGTTATCAGCATTCGCGTGCCCTCCACCCTAATAACATTGTCTGGGGTTTCGGAAGGATGTCGGGCTATCATGTGGGTGCCGTCGGGGAACTCCCGCCGGTCGGGGTCTTGTACGAAACGTCCCTCGGGCGCGTGGTGGGTAATGGACATTTTCGGCTCGATGACCTTGACAGGTTTTAGACGTATGTCGGGAAACGCCTCCCGCAGGCGGCTCGCCAGTTCGTTCAGTTCGGGCGGGCGCTTGAATCTTATTACGCGGTGGGCTCCCCGGAAGCAGGAAATGGGCATTGCTAACCCTTATTCAGCTCCTTCTTCATCTCTTCGAGGAGTTCCTTCACCTGGTCGATTGTCGCGAAGGAAAGCGGGTTCACGGTGTCGAGGACGTACTTGAGCTCCTGAACCTCCTGCTTCGTGGCGAACCTCTTGGAAAGCGCGTCCTCGAGCTCATCCTTCAATGCGGAGGAATCGCCGCCTCCGCCGCCCTTCTCCTCGATGCGCTTGAGCTTCTCGTTGTGCGCAACGATGGTGCGGCCGATGACCTCCTCGTTCTTCTCAACGGTGTTAATCTTCTGGACAATCAGGTCAATCTTCGTCTCTGCCGAACGCAAATCCGCCTGCAGCGCAACCAAGTCCTTCCCTTTTTGGGGTTCAACCATCGCAATCGCCTCACGTATTTAAGGGACGTATTATTAATATTACCGTGAAAGCGTTCCTTCTCGACATCGACTACATTCTGCGCAAGAACAGGAGCGGCGTGCGGCTGCTTCTCAGGACGCTCTCGGGAAAGACAACCCGCGCGTACGACTACTCTTTCGAGCCCTACTTCCTGCTGGATGCCGATGAAAAGAAGGCGGACGCGCTGAAGAGGATTGCCGGCGTGAAACGGGTTGAAACTACGATTCGCTCCGGCAAAACCTTCCTCAAAATCACCTGCAACCGCCCCTCCGACGTGCCCATGGCTGCGGCTGCCGCGTCCATGCACGGAAAGACGTACGAGCAGGCCATCCAATACGTGCGCCGCTACCTCATCGACAAAAAAATCGTGCCGTGCGCCCCTCTTGAAATCGAGGCGGACGAGGAAAACGAGGTTACGCTGCTCAGGCAACTCGATGGGCACGACGAGATGCCTTCCCTGCGCATGGCGTCCTTCGACATCGAAACGTACAACCCGACCGGCATGCCAGACGCGAAGCGGGACCCGTGCATCATGATAGGATGCTCCGCGTCCAAGGACGTGCTGTTCACAACTAAAAAATACCCGTTCGAGTTCGTGAGAACCGTTCCGACGGAAAAGGACATGCTCGAATCGTTCTCCGCGTTCCTGCGCGAAGAGCGCGCCGACGTGCTCTGCACGTACAACGGCGACGAATTCGACTTGCCGTATCTCGCGGAGCGCGCGAGGCAGACGAAGGCGCAGCTGCGGCTGGGCAGGACGAAGGCGCTGCCCGTGTTCAAGCGGCTCGGACTGCGGAACACGGCGCGCGTCAACGGACGCGTCCATTTCGACGTCTTCAACGTCGTCTCGTTCATGAGCAAAATCGGCGCGCTGCGCATGCCGCGGCTGTCGCTGGACAAGGTTTACGAGGAGGTGCTCGGCAAGAAGAAGGAAGACATAGCGAAGCTCGAAATCTGGAAGGCGTGGGACAGGGGCGACGCGCATCTCGCGAAGTACTGCCGCAGCGACGCGGTTGCCTGCCTCGAGCTTGCGAGGCATTATCTCCCGCTGGAAATAGAACTCGCGCGCGTTTCGGGAACCACGCTGCACGATGCGTCGCGCGCCACAACCGGGCAGCTCGTCGAGGCACTGCTGATGCGGCGCGCCGCGGAGCGAGGCGAACTGATTCCGAACAAGCCCGAACAGGCGGAAGCGGAGGCGCGGCAGGCTGCGCCGATTCAGGGCGCGTTCGTGAAGATTCCGGAGCCGGGAATATACGAGAACATAGCAGTTTTCGATTTCCGCTCGCTGTATCCGTCCATCATCATATCGCACAACGTGGACCCCGCGACAATCGGCTGCAAAGAGGAGGATGCCTACGTCTCGCCGCTCGGACACAGGTTCTGCAAGAAAAAGGAGGGGCTGATTCCGTCCGTGCTCGGCGAGGTGCTTGAGGCGCGTTTTGCGGCAAAAAAAGCGATGAAGAGTGCGGAAGGGAATGCGCGCAGCCAGCTCGACGCGCGCCAGTGGGCGCTGAAAATCATCGCGAACTCGTTCTACGGATACCTGCTGTACGCGCGCTCGCGCTGGTATTCGCGCGAGTGCGGGGAGAGCGTGACGGCATGGGGCAGGCACTTCATACAGGACACGATGCGAAAAGCCGAGGAAGCGGGATTCAAGGTGCTTTACGGCGACAGCATCACCGCAGACAGGTGCGTAATCCTTTTGGACAACCAACACAGGCTACACGTTAAGAATGTAGGGGAGTTTTTCGAGGAAAACGCGGAACGGACTATAAGGTGCGGCGAAAAGGAGGTAATACCCCTGCCCGGCTGGAGCGCCTTGAGCGTCAATCCATCCACCAAGAAAACGGAGTGGAAGAACGTAACCGAACTGATAAGACACAGGACGGACAAAACAATTTACAGGGTCAACCAGAAATTCGGAGAAACGCGGGTGACGGAAGATCACTCGTTGATGGCCGATACGCCCGCCGGCTTAGTCGAAACGCGCCCCATGGATATTGGAAACAAGAAAATCGCACAGGCACCCGTCCCGTCCGTGGAGCCCACTGTTTCGGAATTAGACGTCTATGACGTGCTGAAGGGCTATAACGTAAAAACGGCATACAAGGGACGAACAAAAACTGGCAGGACGAAATGCGACTCGGAAAGCGTCACCTTCGGCTGGACCGAACGCAAACAGCCGGTAAAGGTTAAAAGATTCGTGAAGGTTGGAACCCCCGAATTCGAGTCGCTCTGCAGGCTCCTCGCCGCTTATGCGGCGGAGGGCAGTTCCTCGACGATTGAAACGACGCATACGCGGAACGGAGCAAGCATCGCCGGGAAAAGGGAGTGGCTGGAAGAACTCAGACGTGATTACGAATCGCTTTTCTCGGCTAAAGCGAGCGTCATACGCTCGACTATGAAGACGCGGCATTTGGATTACCGCACGTCGAGGGGCGCTAAAAAAACGATCGTCTACGATGACGTAACCTTCAAGCTGCAAATGATGAACTCGTTGAGCGCGGTATTTTTCAAGATGTTCTGCGGGCAGACGAGCCGGGGCAAAAAACTGCCAGACTTCATTTACAATGTGCCGAAAAAACACCAGCTCGCATTCCTGAAAAAGTTGCTGGAAGGCGACGGAAGCAGGAGCGTGAACAAAAAGCTCGGCTACTCCGAGGAATACAAAAAAAGAAACTTCAGGTATTCCACCGTTTCCACGCGGCTGGCTAGCGGCTTGAGTGTCCTGTTGCGGCAACTGGGCATAAACCACACGGTCAGGCGGCGCGCCTACAACGGTGAGTACGTGCTTTCCACATCCAGCAGGTACAACCAAAGGTTCAAAACCAGGATTGCTGCGGAAGCTTACGACGGCTGGGTTTACGACCTGAGCGTCGAGGATAACCACACGTTTGTCGACGCCTGCGGGCAACTGGTGCTTCATAACACGGATTCCATCATGCTGCAATATATAGACGAAAAGAAGGTGCTCGAATTCCAGAAGAAAATCAACGCGGAACTTCCTGAAAAGATGGAGCTGGAACTCGAGGACATATACCCGCGCGGAATATTCGTCGCGAAGAAGCAGGGCGAGAGGGGCGCGAAGAAGAAGTACGCGATGATAAACCGCGAGGGCAAGATTAAGATACGCGGATTCGAACTCGTGCGCCGCGACTGGAGCCGCGTCGCGAGGCGGACGCAGCGCGCGGTGCTCGAGATTCTGCTGAAGGAGGGCGACGTGAAGAAGGCGGTGGCGCTTGTCCGAAAAGTCGTCGAGGAGTTGCGGGCGGGAAAAACGCCAATCGAGGACTTGACGATTCACACGCAGCTGCGCAAGAAGAACTACGAGGTGAAGAGCCCCGAGCTCGGCGCGGTTGAGAAGGCGCGCGCCGCGGGAATAAAAGTCCCCGACAATTCGCTCGTCTCATACGTCATCACCAAAAGCGGGAAAACCATCTCGGAAAAGGCGGAGTTCGCGGAAACAGCCAAGGACTACGACGCGGAATACTACGTAAACAATCAGGTGCTCCCCGCGGTTCTCAAGATACTCGGCGCGTTCGGCTACGACGAGGACGGCATAAAGCTGGGCGGCACGCAGAAAGGACTCGGAAGCTGGTAGGCGGTTGGACCGAAGCCAACAATACGCAACCTTTT
>PEXZ01000009.1 GCA_002763345.1 Candidatus Micrarchaeota archaeon CG08_land_8_20_14_0_20_59_11 | reverse complement strand
AAATCTCGATTCCCCCCGCCTCTGCGAACATCTTCCGTATCTTGCCGAGCGTCCTGCGGCATTCCTCCTCGATGGACTCCTTGAACGCGGTGTCGCCCTCGTGCAGGCCCGCCACCTGAATTTCGGGCCTCTTCCGGAAAACGCCGACGATGGAATCGGAAACGCGCCTCGCCTTCTGCACTATCCTCTTGAACATGAATCACACCCCGAACGACGTAACGCGCGCGACTTTTTTAAATCAGCACCTTGACGCATCCCCTTGCTGGCTGCATCCGCGGATGCAGCGAATCGGATGCGTCGTTCAACGAATGAACCACGGCAGCGCGTTTATCGCGAGAATCAGCAGCGTGCCGAGCGCCAGCGCGAGCGAGAGCCGCCTTCCGGTTTTTTCCCCGAACGCCGCAACCGCGTCGCCCAATATTATCTGGTGCCCGTCGGTTATGAACAGCGGCAACAAATTGAAAATGCCGAGCAGGAAATTGAGTATGTACGTGTATCCTAGCACCGTCGCCAGCAGCGACAACAGCGCGTACGCCGCCCCGTTCTTCGGGATGTCCCTGAAATTCGCCGCCTTCTTCACCGTAAGTTCGATTCCCATCTTGCCCTTTTCGTCGTAAGGCACGCGCACGGGGCCGCGGTCAGTTCCCAGCACTATCGAGTCGCCCGCCCCCTTTCCGGCGGAGGCGTCCTCCAGCGTCTCCAGCGATTCCACCTGCTCGCCGTTCACCGAATATATCACGTCGCCCTTCCGCAGCAAATCCTGGGCGGGCCTGCCCTCCGTTACTGCCGTAACCTCCACATATCCGAGCGCGACGCGTTTCTCGCCGAGGGTCGTCGTGAGGTTCGCCGCAAGCACGCCCGCGTACAGCGGTGCGTCCAGGTCCTTCGCCATGCGCACCGCCGCGCCGTCCATCGCCAGCACCCGCTCGCCGGGAACGAGCGAACCGTGCGTCGCGTTGTCGACTGCGACGCCCTCTATCGTCGTCTGCAGCAGGGCGGTCGCGCCGAGCGCCAATCCCAGGAAAACGAAGAAGAACAGGAAATTCGACGTGCTGCCCGCGACCATGACGCGCCTCCTCTTGTGCAGCGCCGCCTTCTTCATGCTCGCCTCGTCGGGCTCGACGAACGCGCCTACCGGCAGGAAGCCGAACAGCACCGCACCGGACGATTTCAGCTTTATCTTCTCCACGTCGCAAAGGACGCCGTGCGCGATTTCGTGAACTGCCGCTATTATCGCCAGCGCGGGCAGCGTCTCCCACGGCATCGTCACGCCCGGAATCAGCAGCGCGATTCCCGGAGGCGTCCCGCTGACTGTGAGGACGTTGAACGCGTGCTGTCCGATGAACAGGAGCCCGAGCCCGAACATGCCGAAGACGATTCCGACGGCGAAGTAGGCTGCGCTCTGCATCACCGCGAATCCCGCCGCGTTCTGCGCCAGCCAGAAGAACGCGTAGAACAGCGCGATTCCCGCGAGGTGCCACGGTATCTTCTTCCTGCCGAACACGCGGTACGCATAGAACGCGCCGAACCCGATGCTCAGCCCCGCGTCCGCGATTTTCCTGCACGTCTCCGCGTAATTGTCCGCAATGTAGCGCATCGCCCTGAATCCAGCCAAGCCGCGGACGATAATCAAGCCGTAATACCCGTCCGCGCCAGTGAGCCGCTTGAGAATCACGCCGCAGAGGAACAAATCGGAGAGGAGCACGATTGCCTTCAGGTACGTGTCCAATTCCGAGAACGCGAATGCGAAGAACAGCGCGCCGGACACGAGCGCGGTAACGAGGACGGGGATGCCCTTCCTCATCTGATTCCCTCGACCACTTCCACGCCCGCCTTTTCGAAAAGCTCGAGCGCCTCGGGCTCGCCGTACCTCTCCTTGAACACGACGCGTTTGATGCCCGCGTTCACCATTATCTTCGCGCACGTGAGGCACGGGCCCGCGGTAGTGTAGAGCGTCGCGCCGTCGGACGAGACGCCGTGCAGCGCGCACTGTATCACCGCGTTCTGCTCTGCGTGGGTGGTGCGTACGCAGTGCCCGTTCGACATCTGGCAGCCCGCCTCGTCGCAGTGCGGCAATCCCCTCGGCGCGCCGTTGTATCCCGTTGCAATTATGTGCTTGTTGCGCGCTATTACCGCGCCCACCTTCTTGCGCGGACACGTCGCGCGCTCGGCGACCACGTCGGCAATCTTCATGAAATATTCGTCGAACGAGGGGCGTTCAGTCATTCAATCTCACCGTATATTTTTTCGTATGCGTTCGCGGTTTTCTCCCACGTGAACTCGCGGAGAACGCGCTTTCTTCCCGCGCTTCCGAATTTTTTTCGCAAACCGTTGTCTTCGAGGAGCAATAAAACCCTTTCCGCCAGCGCCTTCGGGTCCGCGGGAGGGACGAGGAAGCCGCAATCCTTAGTCACTATCTCGGGAATCCCGCCGACGCGCGTCCCGACAACGGGTTTCCCGCACGCCATCGCCTCGGCGAGAACCATTCCGAACGGTTCCCATAGCGACGGCAGCACGAAAACGTCCGCCGCGTTATACAACCCCGCCAACTCCGTTTCGCCCAGCCACTCGTGGATAAATGCCGTGCCCGTTCCCTTCGCCCTCTCCTTCAGCTTTTCGAGCAGCGGACCCCTTCCGAAAACAACCAGTTGCGCGTCCACTGCCCGCATCGCGTCAATCAAATACTTCACGCCCTTCTGCTCCACCAGCCGGCAGTTCGTCATCACCACCTTCCCGCTCAATCCGTAGCGCTGCCTCGCCTTCTTTCCGCTCATCGGCTTGAACGCCTTCGTGTCCACGCCGTTGTACGCGATGCCGCGCGCGCCAGCATAATCCGCAGGCAGGGTCGCCTCCATCGTTTCCCTGCTCACCGCAAGCACGCCATCGCAGCGCATCAGTATTTTTCCGCCCACCCAGTCGTCGAACGCCCCTCCGCCGACGTCAGTCAAAAAGTCGATGCCTTCGGGACGCGCGTTGTGAAGGGTCCAGCACATTTTCTTCCCCGCCTTCTTGACGAGCGCGCTCTCGCTCAGCCCGTAAACGAAACGGTTGTGCCCGTGCACGACGTCGTTTTCGGTTATGAGCCGCTTCAGTTCCTCCTTGTGCCTTGGCATCAGCGGCAGCGGCGGCGGAAGCGGTTTCGGCAGTTTTTCCAGAATCCGCGCGGGGGTGCGCACGACGCACACGCCGTTTATTTCCTCCTGCGCCTCCGTGTCCGGCAGCCTTGCAGTAAGCACCGTAACGTCGTGCTTCCGAGCAAGCCGCTTCGAAACCTCGAAAAGATGCTTCTCCGTTCCGCCAGCGTAGGGAAAGAAGAACGGATTCAGCATGAGTATTCGCATAACGCCGTGCCCCCATCATTCCGCGGGAGTAATGCCCGCGTCGAAGTTGCGAAAGCGTGTCCGCCACGCTTCGCTCTCCCACGCCCCATTATTCCTGCTTTCTTCCCACAGTTCCCTCACGATTTCCTGCGCATCAGCGACGACACCGCGAATCCGATGCCTATGGCGCCGAGCACCAGCAGAAACGCCTCGAATCCCGCGACTGGCGTCTGCGCCGCAGCATTCTCCGCGGTTGCAGCCAGCGCCCTCTCGCCCGCATCAGTCAGCACCGGCGCGGGAAACTCCGTCGGAACCACCGCCCTCTGCGCCATTATCCGCATCGCGCTCCATCCAACTGCGACGAGCGAAATCGCGAGCAGGACGAAAAGCTTCGTCGTTCCCGGCTCCAGCACCGCCCTGCCCTTCTCGCTCAACTCGAAATAAACCCACTTGCTCCGCTTCGCCGCAACAACAAGCCCCGCCTTCTCCATCTTCCGCAGATGCTCGCTGGCTGCCTGGGCGGTGATGCCCACGTCGCGCGCCAATTCGCTCGCGGTTTTCCTCCTTTCGGCAAGCCTCTTCAGAATCGAAACCCGCGTCTTGCTGGAGAGCGCCCTGAACGACTCCCTGTCGAGAACAACGTCAACCATGCGAAATCCCCCTTCCAACTAATTGCTTTAAAACGCGCCTCACTTTAAATACGTGTTATGGCAGTGCAATTCGAACTTGAGGGGAAGCTCATCATCGCCAGTGATTGCGCGTCAACCCAGTCGCTTAACACAAGCTTCTTCGGTTCGGCTCACGAGGGAAAAAAGGACAAGCTCGAGCTTCAGCCCGAGGAAGCGCTCTATTTGATGGACGTGCGCAACGCGGAATGCACCTCCAAGGGAAAGCCCGTTTCGTTCAACACGCTCGCAGCAAAGTTCGACTCCAAGAAATTCCTCGCGCGCTACTTCTGCTACCGTGACTGGCGCGACCGCGGCCTAATCGCCCGCCCAATCTCGGAAGCCGAGGGAAATTATGGACGCTCGCCCGTCGTCCGCTATCCGTCGTCCGATTTCGAGTGCCCCCGCGTCCGTTCCGTCGGACTCTTCTTCCGCGACGACTTGATGAGCATCATCGACGACGACGGGGAGGGGCAGGCGCTCTACAACTCCCACTGGCTCGGGCAGTACGGCACCTACAAGTCCAAGAAGCACGGGCGCCTCCTGAAGCTCGACGCCTACGAAACGCTTTTCCTGATGAAGCATGGCGGCTACAAAACCAACGTAACGCAGAAGCGCCTTGAAACCGAAGCAAAGAAACGCCGCCGTGATTTTTCCGCCCTCTACGATGTTTACGAGGACCTCCGGCTGCGCGGATTCGTCGTGAAAACCGGTTTCAAGTTCGGCACGCATTTCCGCCTCTACTTCCCCGGAGCGTCGCCTTCCCTTGAAACAGGCGAATGGGTGCACTCAAGGCACGTGATACAGGTATTCCCGCGCGATTCCAAGCTGCTTATCAGCGAGTGGGCGCGCGCAATCCGAGTCGCTCATGGCGTGAAGAAAACGTTCATCCTCGCGATTCCCGGCGTCAAGAAGGAAGCGAGGGCGGAGCTCGACTTCCTCCTCTACCACCGCCAGCACGGCGCGCCTGAGACGCCGAAGGCGGACAAGCCCAAGTACGTGATGCTCGCGCTCTCGGAGGAGGAGGAAATCGGAGGCGAAGAGCTCGCGCGCGCAATTGAGAAGGCGAAGGAGCTCGGACTCGACCTTCTTCTCGGCATATGCGACCGCGAAACAAGCGTCACGTGCTACAGGGTGAAGCGCGTCGAGTTGCCGAAGAGCAGGTACGAATACTACGAGATTGAGTGGAGCCAGCCGTAGGCGCGTAAACTAGGCGCCTAGAACGCCGATATTTAAATTCAGGAGTCGCCTCATAAGTTCATGGCAATTCCAGATTTCCAGTCAATCATGTTGCCGTTATTGAACGCCCTGAAAGACGGTCAGGAGCATAGCAATGCGGACCTTATCGTGCGTCTCTCTTCAGAATTTGGACTTACTGACGAAGAAAAACGACAACTCTTGCCAAGCGGGACGCAACCGATTTTTAATAACAGATTTGGTTGGGCAAAAACCTATATGCTAAAAGCAGGGTTGTTATAATTTCCAAGAAGGGGCTATACCAAAATAACTCAAAGAGGGCACGACATCCTTACTAAAAAAATAGACAAGATAGACATAGGCTTCTTAGAACAATATCCTGAATTTATTGAGTTTAGAGCAATAAAAAAAGAGCAAGTTTTAGACAAAGGCGGAGCGCCGGAAGAAGACGAAGGGAAAACTGAACGCCGTACTCCTGACGAATTAATCGAAACTGGTTTTAATTCAATTCAAGCAAATTTGGGGCAAGAACTCTTAGAGCGTTTAAGAAAAGGATCGCCTTCCTTCTTTGAAAAAGTTGTGCTCAAATTATTAGAGAATATGGGATACGGAAAAGGACAGGTTACTGGGCGAAGCGGAGACGGCGGGATTGATGGATTTATCAGCCAAGACCGGCTTGGCTTAGACAAAATATTATTTCAAGCAAAAAGATTTGACGAGGGCAATCCTATTTCTGCGTCTATGTTGCGTGATTTTTTAGGCGCATTAGAGTCGCGCGGCGTTTCTAAGGGAGTTTTTATTACGACTTCTAGATTTCCTATAAACGCCGATGATGTACTGGCTAAGATTCATAAATCGGTAGTTTTGATAGGCGGGCCCGAACTTGTAAACTTAATGATTGATTTTAACATTGCCGTTTCAACAGAAAAAACTTACGAAATCAAGAGAATAGATTCAGACTTCTTCGAAGAGGAGTAGATGTTTAGTCAGTGGAATTCCACCCTAGTCCAATTTATAAACGCGAAAAGCGTATTCTGTCCGTGAACTACTCTGTACCTACGTTCGTCAAGTGGGCCGGAGGCAAGACGCAGCTTCTGCCGAAAATCGCCGACTTATTGCCGGGCAAG
>PEXZ01000040.1 GCA_002763345.1 Candidatus Micrarchaeota archaeon CG08_land_8_20_14_0_20_59_11 | reverse complement strand
GAAGACGCGCAGATTCATTTAAGAGTAACCCCTGTCCGCTTTCGGCTTCTGGACGAGCGTCGGGCGGGAGAACTGCGTCGCCTTGCGGAAGTGCTCAGCGGTGACCTTGTCTGCTAAAACGTTCTCGCGCAGGGCTATCATGCCCGCCTCGCGGCAGAGCGCCTCGAGGTCCGCCCCGCTGTAACCGTCCGTCTGTTTTGCAAGAACCTTCAGGTCCACGCTCTTTTCAAGGGGCATTTTTCCCGCGTGCACCTTCAGCACCGCCAAGCGGGCAGCCTCGTCGGGCATCGGGATTTCCACGAGCTTGTCGAATCTTCCGGGACGCAGGAGCGCGGAGTCTATAATGTCGATGCGGTTGGTGGCGCCGATGACGATGACGTCCTTCGCTATTGAGATTCCGTCCATTTCCGCCAGAAGCGTGTTCACGACGCGTTCCATCACGTGCGCGCCCTCGTCCCCTCCGCGCCCAGGCGCAATGGCGTCAATCTCGTCGAAGAATATTATGCAGGGCGCGACCATCCTCGCCTTCCTGAATACCTCGCGCACTCCCTTCTCCGAGTTGTGCACGAGGAGGTCGCCGTATCCTGCGAGGAAGCGCTGGGGTCCGGGTACGCCGATATCGTAGACAAACGGCAGGACATAAGGTATTTTTTCTACACTCACGATTTTGTCCCAGTAATAGTCGCTTTCGACGAGTTGCCACGCGGTTTTGAAGCGGCGTTCAACATCGTGGCGTTCGAGCGCTTGGCGCAGTTTGTCTATCCCGATTGTTTCACTCTTCAGCCATTCCTCGTAGCCGTGCGCCGCGAGAAAAACGCGCATGTTTGCATCAAGCGGGATTTGCGCGCTGCGCCGCCACTTTTTCGAAGCGGGGTAGGCTGCAAGGCGGTCTTGTTTCTTTTTTTCGCTGAATCCTATTCCAAGGAATCGCTCGAAATTCGTTACTCCGCTGAAGAGGACTTTGAACTTGCTGCCGCCAGTGCGTTTTTCCTTTCCTCGCCAAAGCGTGGCGACTATCCCGGAGTGCAGCAGCAGATGCTGGACGTCCCGCGCAAGCGCCGGGCTGACGGTGGACGCTTCAACGTAGTAGCGGTGGCTCGTGCCGTGTACGCTGCCGTCGCCGCTATAGTAGCCGCGGAGGAAAGCCGCGATTTGCCTTCGTGGCGCGGAGAACAGAAAGTCGGGGGCTCGTTTGTTGTCGGCGTAATGTTCGAGTTTGAGTGCTTTCTTGAAGAAATTTTGGAATAGCGGGTGTTCTGCGCGAACGCATCCCTTGTACGCTTTTGGTTTTACGCCGAGGCGCAGGAGAATTTCGGTCAGTTCCTTTCTGTTTTCTTTGTTGTGGTTTGAGAAACGCAGGCTGCAACGATTGTAATCGCCTTCAGCGACCCAGAAGCCGATTGCATAGCAGAGGTCGGAACTGGCGTGCAGGCGGCCAGGAAGGGTTTGTGTGCTTCCGCGGTAGCATAGCGTTATTTCGTTAGCGTCAAAACCAATTCCCGCTTCGCCAACGAGTTTTAGAAACAGTGGCAGGGGCAACGCGTTTTTAGCCCGTGCAATGTTTTCTTTCACGTAGCGCGGCGAGCGGTTGAGCAGCAACGCGGTTTTTTCTACGCCCAGTTTTGAAACGGCTTGCGAAAACAACGCACTGGGCTTGACGAGGGCGTCCGGGTCGTCCTTGAAGAGTTCTGTCAGGTCCCAGGACTTTTCACGGTCGAGCGTAGGCAAACGAGCGGGAATCGCAACCCGAGTTTCGCCTTCGACTAGGCGGCTTGCGGGCGAGGCACTTACGAGTCCATTCGCGACAGTGAACAAGGCATGATCGCCGGTAACTTTTATTTGACGTCCCGTTTGCGTCGTTATCTTGTAGACTTCCTTTGGCGCCGCGTGACGCATGAAATCGTCGACCTGGGAGAAAACGCTTTTTCCTTCCTCGTTCATGGTTAAAGCTAGTGACTTGGTTTTTTGTTTCAGTAGTTGGGTTCCGCCGCTTTCCGCGCCGTTTTCGGAAATCATTTCGTCTACAAGGCGCCCGATTTCGCAGCGTTCGAGTTCGCCGTCTTTGACTATCCAAACCGGCTCGTCGTAGGCAAGCGACTCGCCCACCCACTTGCTTATCAGTTCGGGACCGCGTATCGAGATGAAATTCGCCTCGCTCTCCGTCGCGACCGCCTTTGCGAGAAGCGTCTTTCCGCATCCTGGCGGGCCGAAAAGCAGGATGCCGCGTACCGGGCGGATGCCGAGCCGCGTGAACGCCTCGGGCTTCGATAGCGGCAGCTCCACCGCTTCCTTGAGTTCGCGCTTGACTCCTTCCAAGCCGCCGATTTCCGTCCACTTGACGTTCGGAACTTCGGCGAACACCTCGCGCAGCGCGGACGGCCGGATTTCGCGCAACGCGTCCGTGAAGTCGCGCTTCTCCACCCGGAGTTCGCTGAGAATCTTCGGCGGGATTTCGCTCGCTTCCAGGTCGATTTTCGGCAGCAGGCGGCGGAGCGCGCGCATCGCCGCTTCCTTCGCGAGCGACTGCAAATCCGCGCCCACGAAACCGTGCGTTACGCCCGCGAAGTCGTCGAGGACAACATCCTCGGAGAGCGGCATTCCGCGCGTGTGAATCTGCAGGATTTCGCGCCTTCCCTTCTTGTCAGGAGCGCCGATTTCTATCTCACGGTCGAAGCGTCCGGGGCGGCGCAAGGCGGGGTCGATAGCATTGGGTCTGTTAGTAGCCCCGATTACAACCACTTGACCGCGGCTCTTCAAACCGTCCATCGACACGAGCAGCTGCGAAACGATGCGCTTCTCCACCTCGCCGATAACCTCCTCGCGCTTGGGCGCTATGGCGTCAAGCTCGTCTATGAAAATGATGCTCGGCGCGTTGTCCTCGGCATCCTTGAATATCCCGCGCAAACGCTCCTCCGCCTCGCCGACGAATTTCGAGACGATTTCAGGTCCCGAAAGCGTGATGAAGTGCGCCTCGCTCTCGTTCGCCACCGCCTTCGCGAGAAGCGTCTTTCCGCAGCCGGGCGGGCCGTAAATCAGGACGCCCTTCGGCGGCTCTATTCCAAGCCGCTCGAAAAGTTCGGGGTGGCGCATGGGCAGCTCCACCATCTCGCGGATTTTCGTCACCTCGTCGCGTAACCCGCCTAGGTCCTCGTAGGATATGGTGGCGATGCGTCCGAGCTCCTTCATGGGCTCCTCGCGAAGCACCACCTCCGTGTCGGCGGATATCACCACGAGCCCCGTCGGCACGGTTTGCGCAACTGCGAACGGAAAAGCGGTTCCGAAAACGTTTATTGAAATGATGTCGCCCTTCGCGAGCGGCTTGCCCAGCAGGTTCTTCTTCACGAACTGCTCGAACCCCGCGGCGTAGCGCGACGGCTGGTTCGGCGCAAGTATGATTTTGCGGGCGTTCTTGATTTCCGCCTTGCGGATTTTCACGCGGTCGCCGAGAGCTACGCCCGCATTCTGCCTGAGCACGCCGTCCATACGCAGCAGGCTGAGCCCCTCGTCCTGCGGATGCGCTGGCAGCACTACCGCAGCAGTCATCTTCTTGGGCCCCTTGATTTCAACTACGTCGCCCGTGCCTACGCCTATGGCGTCGCGGGCGCGCGCATCCAGACGCACGACTCGCTTGCCGTAGTCAATCTGCATCGCTTCGGCGACTTTAAGTTCGATGTCTTCGGGCATGGGAAATACGCTCCTAGAAGTTGGATGCTCCTATTACGCCGTTCCTGCTTTTATTACTTTTCTTGTTTTAAATCGGAGTCGCCGGGCACGAGCTGCATCAATTCGTCAGCCGTAACCGCCAGCCGCTTCGCAAGAACTTCCGCAATCGCCTTCTTGCCCTTCCGCCCCGGCGAGAGGACGGCACCGGAAACCCCCGACAACAGGGGCGCGGCGAATGCCCGCCCGTCCTTCGCAAACAGCACGAGCTTCAAGGGAACGTTCCTGAACCACCTGCGCTCGCCGTAAATCATGAACCCGCCTTTCCCCACAAACTCGCCGTGCGACTGCTTCGAAACCTGTTCTGGCTTCGCGGCGTAGACGTCAACTGCGTGCAGTCCGTTCTTCCACGCGCTTGAATAGCAGGCGGAGAATTGCGACGCCTCTTTCAGGTCGCCTTCGCCCGCTTTTTGCCCGTCCTTGACAATCGTCGCGGGCGCGCCGGTTATGTCCGCGTGCATGAACAAGTCCGAAGGCTCCATGTGGCGCGCTACAAGCAGCTCGTTGCTTTTCGCGTCCTTGCCCGCGACAACCAGGAAGCCGCCGCTCGTCGTGAAATAGTGGAACTTCTCGAACCACTTCTTCTCGCGGGTTTCCTTGAGCCGAATCTTCGGGCGGGAGATTTCGACGAAATCGGAAGTCTTCGCGAGTTTGGATTCGGTTTCGGCAATCGCCTTCCGCGCGCCCTCGGCTTTCGAACGCCATTTCTTCGCCTCGTCGAAGTAGCGCGCCGCGTTCTGCTGGGCGCTCAGGCGGGCGTCAAGCTTTGTTTTCGGCATTGTTTTTGCTTCCCCACGACGCCTTCGTCGGGCAGTTCGTATCGAGGCACATGCGCCAGGGGCGCTTGCCCTTGCGTTTGATTACCACAATCGGCGTGCCGCACTTATCGCAAATCTTGCGGCTGGGCGTAACGGACGCCTCCTTCGGCAGCGGGAACGTGTTCGTGCATTTCGGGTACGCGTCGCATCCCACGAATATCCCGTACTTCGACTTGCGCAGCACGAGATTGCCCCCGCACTTGCACTTGCCGAGCGAGTTCGCGTCGTTGCGCGCCTCGCTCAGCCCGACCAGCAGCTCCTTCCCGATTGCGGGCTCCTTCTTGCGGAAAACTTCGAGCAAGCGCGCCAATTCCTTTCTTCCCGACTCGACGACGTTTTCGGATTTTTTCTTTCCGTCCGCTATGAGTTCCATGTCGCGCTCGATGTTGCGCGTGAATTCCTCGCTGATGATGTCGGGGCAGTTGTGCGAGAGCGCGGCATTCACGGCGAGCCCGAAGGCGGTGACGCGGATGCTCTTGGGCTCCGCGATGTAACCGCGGTTGTATAGCGTTTCGATGACCTCGGCGCGGGTCGACTTCGTCCCGAGTTCGCGGCTCTCCAGCTCCTTGACGATGGACGCGGGGGTGTAGCGCTTCGGCGGCTGCGTCTCCTTGGACTCGCTCCAGATTTTTTCCGCGAGGAGTTTCTGGCCTTCGGCGAAATCGGGGAGCGTCTTTTCGTCCGGGTTGGCGTAAGGATAATATTCCAGCCATCCCTTTTCCACCACCGCCGAGCCCTTTGCGCCGTATTCCTCGGAACCGAAGCGCGCCGAGACGGAGAGGTTTTCCTTGAACGCCGAAGGCGCGAAGCACGCAAGGAAGCGCCGCACGATGAGGTCGTAAAGCCTCTTTTCCTCGGCGGCGAGCGCGCCCGGCTTCTGCCCCGTGGCATAGATGGCGGGATGCGCGGGGTCCGTCTTCGCGCCGTCCTTCGGAACAACCCTGCCTGCTGCGATCAGCCGCGACGCCAGCGCGGAATAGTCGGCATTCTCCCCGACTTTCGCTATGATTTTCTTAAGCCCCAGTTCCTGCGGGAGTTTTTGGGAGGACGTGCGCGGGTACGAGATGAGCGCCGCCTCGTAGAGCCGCTGCGCGACTTCAAGCGTCTTGGCTGGCGAAAAGCCGAACGCCTGGTACGCCTCCATCTGCATCGTCGTCAAATCAAAGGGCGCGGGGGCTTCCGCTTCCACGCGCTTGCGCTCCACCGAAACGACAACGCCGTTATCCGACGACGCGGCGACTGCTGCCTTCGCTTCCTCCTCCTTCCAAAACCTCCCCGCTTTATGCTCGAAAACCACGCCCGAAGCGAGAGCGAACACCTGCCAGTACGGCACCGCCGTGAATGACGCAATCTCGCGCTCCTTTTCGGACAGCAGCGCGAGCGCGGGCCCCTGCACGCGCCCGATGCTCATCACGCGGAACACGCCCGCGGTCTTAATCGCAGACATCAGCGCCCGCGAAAGGTTGATGCCCCACAGCCAATCAAGACGGTGCCTCGCATCGCCCGCGAGCGCGTTCGTTTCGTCAAAGGGGCGCTGACGCCCGAATGATTCCTCGAGCGCGTCGTCGGTGAGCACGGAAAACTTCATGCGCGTCAGGGGCTTCCCTTTTGCGAGGAAACGCGCGATGTTATAGGCAATGAGGGAACCCTCGATGTCGTAATCGGTAGCCGCTATCACCGAGTCCGCGCTCGCCGCAAGCGACTTCAGCGACGCCCAGTACTTCTTTGAGAAAGCGGCGCCTTTACTAACCTCGAACGCGGGCGCCCACTCGATGTCGTAAACGGGATACTCCCTGCCTCTGGTTGCGCCCGCCTGCTTCAGCGAGTAAAGGTGCCCTACTGCGGGAGCGACGGCGTATTTTTCGCCGTCCCGCTCGAACTCGTAGTAGGAGACGCCAGACTGCTTTTTCTC
>PEXZ01000053.1 GCA_002763345.1 Candidatus Micrarchaeota archaeon CG08_land_8_20_14_0_20_59_11 | reverse complement strand
GATGTGCTTGTCGTGAAGCGCTTCTATTATGGCTACGACGTCGGTTTCGGTGAACCCTGAGAATTCGGCGTATGTTTCTACGTCGAATCCGGCGACATTGCCGCGCGCATTGTTCTGGCTGGCGTAGTCCAACAATGCCCAGACGATTGCCGAGACCATGCCGGGGGCTACTCCGGCGCGTCGGCCGATGAGTAGCCATTTGTTGTCCGTGGGCGCTCCGTGCCAGGAGCGCCACCATTCTATGGCCATGTTGTTTTTCTTCTTTGTGGCGTCAGGTTTGGTTGTGGTTGGAAGTCGCGTTATGGTGTCCATCCCCTGGTAATGGCGCCGGGATCGTCGATGCAGCCAACCAGTAGCATTGCGGCGATTACCAGGCAGATGATGATTGGTTGCCATAGCCCACACGCCGGCCATTTAGCGCGCCAGTCTGTGGCTGTGCTGTGGCTGACTCGCGCTTGATTGCACTTTTTATATTGCACGCGGCCAGCTTTGTGATAGCGTATCAAGTAAGCGCATGTGCGGCATTGCTGTGTTGGCGCGCGGCCATGTAAGTGGTGCATTTCGGTGATGTTGTTGGGCAGCGCTGGTGATGTGGGGGTAAGATCATTGAACGATGGTTCTTGCATTTTAGATATCTCCATAGCTGGGTTGGCGGTGGCGTTTCAAGGTTTTTCGTTTAACTTTTGTGGGCGGCGTGGAGCAGTCCCAGCAGCGCTACCCACCATAAAACCATCAGGCCGGTTGCTACTTTGCTTTTGTCGATCTGGTCGAGGATCTGTAGGAATCCCAGGCCGAAAGTGTAGAGGATTCCTATGGACACGATGATCAGCCAAAGTGTTGTTAATCTACTGCCTGTGCGGAGTTGTCGCATGCAACCTCCCAATCTGCACGGCCGGGCTCGCGTCCGTGGTTTTCGTTATAGATTCGATCGCGCTCGGCTTGCCGCGCGTTGCCGATGCGCGCCCAATTATGGGGGGGCCACATTTCCACCCCGAATCGATTGGTGCGAGTTTGCAGTGTTCGGCCGCAGGCTGGACATACACGGCTGGTCATGGGCGCTTTTCCTTTCAAGGGTCTTCTGATGGATTACGGCAATAAATTGCCGCTTTGAAGATACTCTGGCTTGTGTTCCATCCCTGGGACGTGGCGTACTGTCCCAGGTTGATCAACTCTGCTCCGGGGGGCTGCCATGGGTCCATGATCCGACAGCGCATTGGGGCCGGATCACAACTTAATAGGCGAACCCAATGCTGATTTAGGGGACCGCCGGGCTGCGCGTCCACTTGCGCGAGCACTACTCGTCTTGCGGCCAGGTCTTCTTCCAGGATCGCCAGGGGGGCTGGGGTGTTTACACAATTGATCAATCTGTTCAGGCGCACCCCGAGCGGTTCTACTGCGGTCCAGATCAGCAAGTTTTCGTTGAAGAATCCCGCGTTTTCTTGGAGCCATTGGTTCAGGCGCGCCGGGTCTGTTTCGATTCCCAGGTCGACCAGTGCGCTGGCTACCGCGCATACCAGGCAGCCGGCTGTGTGGAATGGCGCCTTGCCGGCGCCGACCCGCTGATGGGCCCACCGGCTGTCGTGTTGGGAGAATGCCATGGGTTTCATGGCTGGCGCCTCTCTGCGCGGCGGGCTGCGCGGTACTCTTCTACCGAATCGCTCTCGACGAGCCATTCTGAGCGTCGTTTCAGCGTTTTGCGTTCGGCGCGTAGTTGATTCGTTTGGATCAGCCGGATTGTCGTTGGCCGGCTGATGCTGAGCCGTCTGGCGGTTTCGGTTACGGTTAGAAATTCGTTCATGGTCTCTCTTTCTTATTCAGGTGACGCAAGTGTATCACATCGTTCGCTGGTTGTCAAATCCGGAAATGGTGGGACATGGGCTTTGTGGTTTGGCTGGCCTGCTGTGAGGTGCTTGACATTTCGTAGCTCTTTTGATAGACTATGTTGACTGGTTCCTGGATTGCGGTTTTGCTGGTCGGTCTGGGGCGGCGGGGAGTGAGTTGCTCATGGAATTGGATGAAGTTCGTGCTCGACTGGAATCCCTGATTGAATTTGTGCGTTGTGAAGTTGCGCGGATCGCCCTGGCGGAGCCTGGCACGCGGTGGAAGCTGACGGTCTCGGCTAAGGGGTCCGACATTGTGTGGGAATTGTCGCAATTTGGTAAGATTGCCTGAATTGCGATGATGAAGGCAACCTGTAGCGGCGTTGCCCGGTGAACGGGGCGCACTTCGAAGAGTGCGCCCCGTTTTTGTTGTCTGGCGAGTCGGGTCGTGTCGTGATGCTGAGGTAGCGACAGCGTCCAGAGCGTGGTGAGCCGTTCTGAGCACAACGGCGCCGGGTTTCCTCCTTTGCCCGGAAGGACTGGGTGTCCTGCGGCCCGGCTTGCCTTAACTTTTTGGTGATTGTTGATGGCGAAACGACAGTATAGTGAGGATGTCAAAGCTGCGGTGATGGCGGCGTTACTGACCGGGCAATCGGTGTCTGCGGTTGCGCGACAGTATGAGATGCCGCGCGGCACGGTTTCGGCGTGGGCCACCCGCATGGACCGGCCGCGGCCGGTGGCTGATGCAGATACAAAAAAGGAAATTGGGGAATTGATTCTGTTGTACCTGCGGGAACTGTTGGGGACGTTGCGCATTCAAGCCAGGATATTTGCTGATGCGAAGTGGTTGGAAAAGCAATCTGCCTCGGAGGTTGCAGTACTTCACGGGGTCCTTGCCGATAAAGGGATTCGACTTCTCGAAGCCCTCGCAGACAGCGAGCAAGCCGAAACTTGAGTGGCTGCCGCTGGCCCGGCAACAGGCCGCGATTGCATCCGTGGCATTCGAGACGTTGTATGGCGGCGCGGTGGGTGGCGGTAAGAGTGATTTGTTGTTGGGGTTGGCTTTTCTGCGGCATCGGCGGGTATTGCTCTTGCGGCGGACCTTTCCTGATTTGGAGCGCAGTTTGATTGTCCGGAGCTTGGAGCTTTACGGCTCACCGGATTGTTACAATCAGACCAAACATGTATGGAAGTTGCCTGGACTCCGGATCGAGTTTGGGCATCTGGAGCATGAGAAGACCATTCATCAGTATCAATCGGCGCAATACGATCTGGTTGGCTTTGATGAACTCACACAGTTTACTCGGTTGCAGTATGAGTATCTGTTGAGTCGGGCGCGGACGGTGGCTCGGGGCCAACGGGTCCGGGTGGTTGCCTGTACCAACCCCGGGGGTGAAGGCAACGATTGGGTGATGGCGCGTTGGGCGGCCTGGCTGGATGCGGGTTATCCACACCCCGCGGCCGCAGGTGAGGTGCGGTGGTTCAAGCGCCTGGCTGATAATCGCGAAGTAGAGGCCAGCGCGGGGGATCCGGCAGCGATTTCTCGGACGTTCATTGCCGCGCGACTGGGGGATAATCCCTATCTCGACGAGCACTACCGGCAGCGATTGGGATTGCTGCCGGAGCCCTTTCGCTCGCAGCTGTTGAATGGGGATTGGCAGGTCGGTCTGGTCGATGACGTGTACCAGGTAATTCCGACTGCCTGGATTCAGGCGGCGCAGGCGCGTTGGACAGCTCGTGACGTGCTGGTGAGCACGGCAGTGGGGGTCGACGTCGCGCGGGGGGGCGATGATCAAACCGTGCTTGCGCGGCGGATGGGTGATTGGTTTGCTGAGCTGATCAAGGTTTCCGGCCGGCAGACGCCGACTGGGCAGGTGGTCGTGCAATTGTTGGCGCCGTGGGCGGTTGGCGCTTCTTGGGCAATGGTGGATGTAATTGGGGTCGGGGCTTCGGCTTACGACCTCGCGGTGGGTCAGGGGTTGAATGTGATTCCCATCAACTTTGCGGCGAAATCTACCGCGACTGACGTGAGTGGTCAATTGCATTTTGTGAATCTGCGAGCTGAGGCCTATTGGCGGGTGCGTGATGCGTTGGATCCGGCGGGGGGCCGGCAGGTGGCCTTACCGCCAGATGCGGAATTATTAGGTGACCTGCGGGCGCAGCGTTGGCGTATGCAGACCAATGGCATTGCCCTGTTGAGCAAGGATGAAGTGCGGCGCGCGTTGGGGCGTTCGCCGGATTGTGGCGACGCGGTGGCTCTGGCGCTGCTGCTGGAACGGCATGGTTCTGGCGTGTCGCTGGCGTTGCTGCCGGAGGATATCATCGATGAGCGGGAAACAGCTGGTTGGTGACCATGGCGCGGCGTAATCTCTTGCAGCGATTTGTGGTATGGTTGGCCGGCGTTGCTGTAGTGGACGTGGGCAAGGCCGCGGATGGTTTGACGCGGCTTGACAGTTCCGGCGCCGAACTGGATAAGCCCTGGCAGGAATTGTATCAGGAGTTCACTGACGCGCTGACTGCCTGGCGCAAAAACCCCCTCGCGCGGCGGATTATTGGTCTGATTACTGCTTATGTGGTCGGTGATGGACTTGTGTTGGATTCCGATTACGCGCCTTTGAAACGTTTCCTGGCTGAATTTCAGGGGCACGAGCAGAACCGTTTACTGTTTCGGCAACCGGTTTTGTGTGATGAATTATCACGCGCCGGTGAACTTTTCCTGACGTTGCACATGAACATGGCGGATGGCATGAGCTATTTGCGGCCGGTATCGGCCAGTTTGATTGATCGCATCGAATGGCGGCCGGGTGATTATGAAGCCGAATTGCGCTTTCATGAAACCGTGGGTTTTGATGACCCTGACTATGCGGCTGGTGGTCGCTGGTGGATGGGTTCCGCGGCTGAGGATTTGCTGTCCGAGGAGCAGCCGCCTCCCCTTATGTTGCACTATTCGGTCAATCGGCCGGTGGGTTGTTTGCGGGGCGAATCGGATTTGGCGCCGATCTTGCCCTGGCTCAAGCGCTACTCGCGGTGGCTCGAGGATCGCGTGCGGTTGAATGCCGCGGTGCGGGCTTATCTGTGGATCGTAGGCGTGCCCGGCAATCAGGTCGGGCTTAAGGGGGAGCAGTATCGGCGGCCTCCTGAGGCCGGTTCGGTGATGGTGGTCGATCGCGACAATGAAACCTGGTCGGCGGTGGCGCCGAATTTGCGGGCGATGGATGTCAGTGCCGATGGGCGCGCGATTCGTTGGATGATCGCGGCGGGTGGGCCGGGGATTGGTTTGATGGATTTGGGTGAGGCTGAAGAAGCTAACCTGGCTACGGCTAGAGCGATGGGGGAACAACGTTTGCGTTTCATGGCGCAGCGGCAGGCTTATTTTGGTTACATTTTGGCGCATGCGGCCCTGGTGGCTTACAATCGGGCAGTGCGGGTTGGGAAGGTTCGGGGTCGAGAACAGCTTCTGAGCGCCGTTCTGGTAGGAATGCCGGATATTTCCGCGGCGGACAATGCGGATTTGGCGGGCGCGGCGGCCAGCATTGCGCAAGCGTTGACGGTCGTGCAGGGCGCGGGTTTGGCCGGGAGTGCTTTTCGGCAGCTCGTGCTGCGGTTGGTGTTGAAGTTTGCGGGTGAAAGTCTGGCGGTAGACGAGCAGGACCGCATTTTGCAGGAGAGTGATAGCCGTGGAGATCGCGCGGATTAGTCCGACCACCTTACGGGATGTTCTGGACGCGGAGGTATTGAGTTTGCATCATCGGGTGCATCAGCTTTGGGGCGCCCATTTTGTTGAGAGCGCGACCAACTCTGCGGCTGGTCTTTCGCGTGAAGACCTGGTCAACGCGCATCGTTTCCTGATTGAGGAGCTGCAGCGGCGGGATTTGTCACATCATGCGCGTGACACTCTAGATAAGGTTGCGCTGGGCGCTTTGGAGTTGACGCGTTTGCCTGAGCGCCTCCTGGTTGTGGGGGGTTTTATTGCGGTAGTAGGCAGTACTGCCGCGCGGGGGTACCAAGCCGGGCATGACGTGGACGTGTTGGTGCGCGCCGAACAGGATGATCGGGGCCACTTTTTGCTGGGCGCTGACAACGTGCATCTGCCGGTGCGCAAGGCTCTGGACCCCGAGAAACGCGCTTTACTGCACTGGATCGACAATCCCCAAGGTCCGCATGCGGCAGCGGTTTCGCTCTACGATTTGATGTTGGTGCGCCGGCCGGATTTACCGGCGGCTCTGGCTGCCGAGTTCGACCCCGCGCGTTACCGGGTGATGAAACCGGCGATGGTAAGTTATACTGAATTTTTCTCGACGACTGAACTGTGGACGGCCTGGGCGCAAGCCCGGCGCGCGGCGGGTCAAGTTCTTTTGGGCAGCCCGAAGATCGATGGTTTTCGCTCCGTGCTTTGGTCTGCGGCTGGCAAGCTACAATGTCGCTTCGAGGATGGCGGCGAGACCCGGGCGTGGGATATCCCCTTTCCGGCGGGCCTGGTGCTTGAGGGGGAATTTACGGCGCGCAGCGGTGGTAAGTGGCTGGCGCGAACGCAATTGGCCGGGGTGGCCACGCGTAAACTGCCGGGCGTGGCGCCTTTTTGGTGGCTGTATGATGCTTTACAGGTGGGGGGTGAAGCGATTTACGACCAACCGTTTAGTGAACAGTTGACCGTTT